>JASLEQ010000012.1 GCA_030151135.1 Candidatus Sulfotelmatobacter sp.
TCGATAACTCGCGTTTGGTAAAGGTCGAGGATTCCCGGCACAATCGCGAAATGAAGCAGTTCGGCATAGCGTTGGCCTTCCTTTTCCTGTTCGTGTTTACCTATGCCTGGCAGCACTTCAAGGCCATCGAGTACGGATACCAGATCGAATCGGCCAAGCGGGAACTCGCCAATCTGAGCGAGATGAACCGTGCTCTGCGCCTGGAAGACGCATCGCTTCGCGATCCCGAGAGAATTGATCTGCTCGCGCGACGCATGGGTCTGGTTCCACCGGAGCCCGGACAAGTCATCCGAATGGAAGGTAGCGCAACTGACGGGCAAAGCCCGGTGATGGCCAGCAACGCACCTGTGATGGTCGTCGCGCAATAAGGCTGTGTAGGTCCGGACGCATTCGTCCGTCCCGAGGAAGCGAAGCGACGCGTGCAGGCGGCCGAGGAGTAATGGCCGCCACTGTTTTCTAAGCTCTTTGTCATTCCGAGGAGCGAAGCGACGAGGAACCCGCTGTTCGCCAGTGCGGAGACGAAAAGCAGATTCCTCCCCCAGCGCTACGCGCATTCGTCGGAACGACAATGCGTGATTTACTATGGCGCCCACGAATACCACTTCCGGCAGGAACTCCCGCCTCTACCTTCTCGGCGCAGTAATGCTGCTTTGGTGCGTAGCCATCTGCGCCCGCCTGGTGTACCTGCAGGTCTTCAGCTACGGAAAATTCGTCAAACAAGCCGGACATCAACAGCAACGCGCTATTCCACTGGCGGCAAAACGCGGTGTCATCTACGACCGTTTTGGCCGTGAACTCGCAATGTCGGTGATGGTCGACTCGGCTTTCGCCGTGCCGACGGAAGTCAAAGATCTTCCAACCGCAGTCGCGCTCATCACTCGAATTACAGGTGAAGACTACAACGTCGTACTCGCCGACTGCCGTGCCCATAAGACGTTCTGCTGGGTGGCCCGCAAAGCCGATGATGAAACCATCCAGCGTATCGATTCCCTCCACCTACAAGGCATTCACTTCCAGAAGGAACCCAAGCGTTTTTATCCGGCGCGCGATCTGGCCGCGCAAGTCTTGGGTTCGGTGGGGATGGAGGACTCCGGCCAGAGCGGAATTGAGCACGAGTTCGAAGACCAGCTCGCCGGGCGTGCCGGCAAGATGTTTATCTCCGTCGATGCCCGCAAGCAGTGGTTCTCCGACGTAGAGACGCAACCAACCCCAGGTGAAAACATCGTCCTCACCATTGACAAGAACATTCAATACATCGCCGAGAAGGAACTGGATCAGGCGATGCAAGATACGAAAGCGGTCTCTGGCACCGTCATTGTCGAGAACCCGCACACCGGAGAAATCCTCGCTCTCGCGAATCGTCCCACCTTTAATCCCAATCTGCGCAAGCAGATCAAGCCGGAGACGCTTACCAATCGCGCCGTCAGCTACGTGTACGAACCTGGATCGACCTTCAAGCTCGTCACCATCTCCGCCGCGCTCGAAGAAAAAGTCACGAATCCCGATGAACTCTTCGATTGCCAGATGGGATCGATCGTCTACAACGGCATGAGAATTCGGGATTCCAAGCCCCACGGGATCTTGCCAGTATGGGGAGTGCTGGCTGAATCCAGTGACGTGGGCTCGATCAAGATCGCGCTTCGCCTCGGAGAAGACCGTTTCTATAAATACATACGTGCGTATGGCTTCGGCCAACAAACCGGGATCGAGTTGCCGGGCGAGACTCGCGGGTTGACCAAGCCCCCCAGTCGGTGGTCGAAAGTTTCAATCGCGGCTATTTCAATGGGCCAGGAAATCGGGATCTCGCCTATTCAACTTGCCGGGCTGGTCTCAACTTTTGCCAACGACGGAGTCTGGGTTGCGCCCCGCATTGTGGCCGGAACGATCGAACCTCAGGCTACGCCGCAAACGGTCGCGTTCCACCCCGGAACATCGCATCGGGTGATCTCTTCTTACACCGCCGCCGAGATGCGCTCGATGATGCAGAAGGTCGTCCTGGAAGGCACAGGCCGCAAGGCTATCCTGGAAGGCTACAGTTCGGCGGGCAAAACCGGCACCGCGCAAAAGGTAGATCCCGCGACGGGCGCATATTCCAAAACGAAATACGTGGGATCCTTTGCTGGATTCGCGCCGGTCAACAATCCACAGATCGTGGTGGCAGTAATTCTCGACTCGGCAGTTGGCCTCCATCAAGGCGGACAGGTTTCTGCGCCGGTCTTCAAACGCATCACGCAGCAAGTGCTGGAATACTGGCACGTACCGCACGACCTGCCGCTGGCACCGAAGCATCAGCTGTTGATGGCGAAAGTCAAAGACAAAGATCTGGATGAAGGAACGCCGGATCACCCCGGAGAGCCGCTGGAAACAGCGGAAGTTAACGAAGCTGCGAAATCGACAGGTGTGAGCGCGAGCGCGACTGATAGTGCGGGGCGGACGCCCACGCCCGCCAATGCCAATAGCGCCACGAAGGTAGTCCAGGCTGCGATGCGGGAAACGGAAGGCTCTGCGACTCCGCCAATCCAGACCAATACCGCAAGTCCGTCCGCACCGCCAAAGCTCCCAACCAGCGGCACGGTCGTCCTCGACGTCGAGCAAGGAGGGATCGAGGTCCCATCCTTTGTCGGCAAGACATTCCGCGGGGCCGTTGAGGCCGCCCAGGATGCTGGGCTGGAACTGGAAGCCGTCGGCAGTGGCTTAGCCCGCCAGCAAACGCCAGTTGCCGGAACGCACGTTGCGGCAGGATCGCGCATAACGGTCCAATTCGGCAGGTAGTCCGCACTCTCCCTCTTTTCCACCCCAGCGCGAAATAGAATGCTTCCATGAAGCGAATCTGTGTCTTCTGCGGTTCGAGCAGCGGGAGTCGACCGGAATACCGTGCCTGTGCCGAGGAATTGGGCGCGGAACTGGCCCGTCGAAAGATCGGTCTGATTTACGGCGGCGGCAACGTCGGCTTAATGGGTGCGATCGCTGATGCGGTCCTGCAAGCCGGAGGGGAAGCGATTGGCGTCATCCCCGAACACCTGATGACCCGGGAGATCGGACACAAGCAGCTCACCAAGCTTCATATTGTTGAGTCCATGCACGAGCGTAAAGCGCTAATGGCCGATCTGTCCGATGCCTTCATCGCTCTCCCGGGCGGCTTCGGAACGTTCGAGGAATTCTTCGAGGTCCTGACCTGGAGCCAACTCGGCCTTCACCTGAAGCCGTGCGGAATCGTCAATGTGCTCGATTATTACTCTCCGCTGCTCGCGATGCTCGACCATGCGGTCGAACAGCGTTTTCTCAAACCTCAAAACCGGGCGTTAGTTTTATCGCGCACTACGCCGAAAGAATTATTGGAAGCCTTCGACCAATGGCGGCCAGTACAAGTTGAGAAATGGCTGGATCGAGAAACGCGGTAGCTAGAAATTCTCCGCGATCTCCGCGCGCTCGGCGGTAAAGGCTTTTGAGGTTTGACCCGCCGAAAAAGCGCGTGATACGGTAATCAGTCACGCGTCCGGCAGCCAGCCACTGCTACGCTGATCGAGGTTTTCACTTTGTCGTCGGTCGAGGCTCCCGCCATCCGCAAGACTGCGCTGAACGCCGTCCATCGCCAGATGGGCGCGAAGATGGTCGAGTTCAATGGCTGGGACATGCCGGTGGAATATCC
>JASLEQ010000016.1 GCA_030151135.1 Candidatus Sulfotelmatobacter sp.
GCCTTATCGCTGGCGTTGTGTAACTTGAAAGTCAGCGAGACCAACGTCGTGTTCTGGCCGGGCACTTCAACGGCGACCACATTGTCGAGCGACCCCGAACCCTGCGGTTTGGCGCGCTTGAGGAACGATGCGATCAGGACCACCACGAGGACGCCGGCAACCGCGATCAGAACAACTTTTGCCGGCGGCAGATTTTTCTTGGCGGTGCCGTATTCCTCGCCAATGTTGATGGTTGGACCGCTGGGGACCGCCGGTGTTTCCGGCAGCGCCGGCGTTGAGGTGGAAGTGCTTGGAGGGGATGAGGGTTGCTGTTCAGGCATGGGTGTTAACCTCAGCCGATTCTACGCTGGATTGAGCAGGTTCTGTGCGATCCGCCGCATTCAGGGGAATGGGATCGTGATACTCAGCGAGGATTTCCTCCTGTGCTCGCAGGCGGCGCATCAGGGCGTCGAAAGCAACTTTTGAATTTCGGACGAAGTCGACGCCGACCGTAGTTCCGACGACGCAGCATCCGAGAACGTCCTTGGGGAAGTTGCCGACGTGCCAGCGGATCGCGGTCCTGCCGGGAACGTTGAGCACTTCGGGGCAAATATAGCCAAGATGCGGCGACATCGTGAGCACTACCCGGTAAACGCCGGCCGGAATGCAGGGATGGCCCGGATAGTAAGGCGTGAGGCGGGACGGTTCCAGGTAATAGCACTCCAGAACGCCGTCGAGCCAGAACTCGCCGGTGATCGAATCGCTGGTTTCTACTTTGCGATAAATATCGACTCTCACCATGACCTCACTGCAGTGTTTCAGCGACGGCGTAGGGTACCGGCCGCCAGCATCGAGTTTGACGGGCTGGAATCGAGGGTCAAGGTCATCTGAACATTGCTGAAGGGGAAGCTGTGGAAAACTTTGTAAGCCTCAGCCAAACAATGGCTTGCCTGTGCATTGAAAATTAAAATAAAACAGCGGCCACAACTGATCTCGATGATTGCAGCGATGCAGGCCCACAGAGTGCAGTGGGAAATGGTCAGGGTATCGGCGCCGATTTCGGCTACAACTTGTGCTTCATGGCGTTGGCAAATGTTTCGGTGGGAAGGGTGTTCAAGACGTCCTCTTTCGTGAGCCAGGCGCGGCGGGCCTGAAGGACTCCGAAGCGGATTTTGTCCATGTGCGAGGTGTGGTGCGAGTCGGTGTTGATGACGATCTTGACGCCGTGTTGCTTGGCCTGCCGCAGATGGACATCGCTTAAGTCGAGGCGATCGGGATAGGCATTCAGCTCCATGGCAACTTTATGTTTGGCAGCCGCGGTGAGAACGGCGTGCATGTCGAAACCATAAGAATCGCGGCGGAGAAGGATGCGGCCGGTGGGGTGCCCGATGATTGAAGTGTTGGGATTCTCAATGGCTTTGACGAGGCGCTCCGTCATCTTGGCCGGTTCCTGATTGAAGACGGAGTGCACGCTGGCGATGACGATATCCATTTGTGCCAGCACGTCGTCCGAAAGATCAAGATCACCTTCCGCGAGGATATCGACTTCGATACCGGCAAAGATCGTGATGCCTTCGATCTGGCGATTGGCAGCTCGAATCCGTGCGATGTGTTCGACGGCACGCTTGTCATCCAGGCCGTTGGCGAACGCCAGATTCTTGGAGTGATCGGTGATCGCCATGTATTTGTAGCCGCGTGCCTTGGCGGCTTCGGCCATCTCTTCGATGGTGTTGCGTCCATCGGTTTCGATGGTGTGCATGTGCACGTCGCCCTGCAGATCATTCTGCGTAATCAACTGTGGGAGGGCATGATTCTGGGCCAGGTCGATTTCCCCGAGATTCTCCCGCATCTCCGGCGGAATGTAGTCGAGATTAAGCTTCCCGTAGATTTCCTCTTCGGTGCGTCCGGCCACCGGTTTCTCGCCTTCCAGAGTGGCGAGGCTGTATTCATTCAGCGTAAATCCCATCTTCAACGCTCGTTGACGCAGGGCGACGTTATGGGCTTTAGAGCCAGTGAAATATTGCATGGCTGCGCCGAAGGATTCGGGAGGAAGCAGGCGGACATCGACCTGCATCCCGCTACGCAGGTGGAAGCTGATTTTGTTGTCGCCACTGGCGATGATGTCCATCAACGGCGGATATTTTGCGATGTGCGAGATTGCCTCCTGCCGTGCCGCTTCGCTGCAGCAGGCTTTGCCGGTCACGAGGATGTCGAGATCGCCGACGGTGTCGCGTCCGCGGCGAAGAGAACCGGCGGGAGTGATCTTGTCGATCCCATCGAACTTCTCGATATAGGACGTTAATTTTTCGCACTCCAGCTCGGCGGCGTCGATCAGAAAACGGCCACCAATCCGGCGATAGTCCTCAATCGCCTTCAGCAGCTTGGCTTCGTGTTTCTCACCCATGCGGGGCAATTCACGGATCTTGCCTTCGCGCGCCAGTTTCTCCACGCCGTCGACGTCGCTTACTTTGTAGGCGCTCCAGATGAGAGCGATGGTTTTTGGACCCAGGCCTTGAATTTTCAATAGCTGCAGCATCGAAGGGTGATACTTCTCGAGCAGCTCAGCCTGAACGGTGAGCTTTCCGGTGTCGAACAGTTCCTTGAGGTTGTTGAACATGCCCTTGCCGATGCCGGGAATCGCGAGAACCTGCTTCTGATCGCCGATGATTTCTTTGATCTGCTGCGAATGATTCTCGATGGCCTGGGCGGCGTTGCGATAAGAGCGGATGCGGAAGGAATCCTGCCCATCGATTTCGAGGAGGTCGGCAGTTTCGAAGAGGATGTTGGCGATCGCCTTGTTATCCATGAAGGAACAAGGGTAAATCAGAGCCCGTGGGCTGGGCTAGGTCAGCCCGACGGGTATAGGCGATGGCAAGTGTCGGTCGAACAGCGCGGAGAGAAGCTCAGAAAACACCTGGCTACGGGCGTCTCACAGTTGCAGGCTCCGAGGAAACTGCCGGCCGATCGTTACTTCGCGGGCATGGCTCGAGGCGGAGCTACTGCGAAGCTTTCACCACATTTGCCGCCTGCGGGCCCTTCTGGCCTTCGGCGATTTCGAACTCAACCTGGTCCCCTTCCTGGAGACTCTTGTATCCCTCAGAAGCAATCGCGCTGTAGTGAACGAAAACGTCGGGTCCATCGGCGCGTCCAATAAATCCGTATCCCTTAGCGTTGTTGAACCACTTCACGGTGCCTTTCAATCGTTCCACGAGCCCCTCTTTCCGCACGTCCCATTCCGGGGGCGAAGGACGTGCCCGCCGTCAATGAGATGCATTTTGGGACGCAGGGTTTTGTTGTGTCAAGGAAAACGCGCCATTCTTCTGGCGGAAGATTTCGTGCAACGCAAACCGCGCCGAGCGCACCCAAAAACGATTTAGTTGCGAGTCCTCGAGCGTTTATCAATAGGGTTTTGTGTCGTAGAACGATACTTATGGTCGAGCCACAGGATAGAGGAAATCGTCTTTGCGTCGCGAATTGTGCCCTTCAAAACCATATTCAGGGCGGCGGGTAAAGGGACCATCCGGATCTCGATGACTTCGTCTTCTTCAGGCTCGGCCTGCCCGAGGCTTAAACCCGTGGCCAGGTAAACAGCCATGGTCTCGGCAAGGAAGCCGGGGCTGGCGAAGAACTTGAAAATGCGCCGCCATCGCCGGGCCCGGTACCCGGTTTCCTCAATTAGTTCGCGCTTGGCGGCCCGGAGTCCGTCTTCGCCAGGATCAATACGGCCGGCAGGAAGTTCCCACAAATAGTCTTGGGCCGCATGACGGTACTGGCGTTCGAGCAGGATGCGAGGAACAGAGCCGGAATCATCGAGCGCGAGTACGACGACCGATCCGGAGTGGTGGATCAGGTCCCGGCGAACCTTGATCGCGCCGGGCTCCAGAACATGGTCAGTGGTCACCCAGAAGACCGGGCCCTTGTAGACGGTGCGCGATGAGACGATCCGCCCTTTTGCTGTCTTGCGTACCTTCGAACCCGCTTTAGCCATGTAGACAATATAAAGCAGGGCCGGAGGCGTCGACCGGAGAGTGCCCACTAATGCTGGATCATCTCCTCACGCAATTTCTTCGACAGTTTTTCTATCTTCTTCAGGTCTTCGCCCAGGTTGCGTGGAAGGATCCCTCGTTCGAGCTGTTTGAGGTCAGATTGGACGGTTTCGCTAAGGGTGGAGAGCTTCTGGGCGTCTTCATGAATCGCTTGAAGTTTCATCGCTTGAACATCAGAGTCCCGAAGGGGTTCGGGTCGCACAACCGGACCTAAAGACCAGTTGCGGCCGGGAACTTGCGGGACCAATTGGGACTGCTGGGCGAACGCCGGGAGCGAGAGCAAGCTTGCAAGTAGAACCATACGGGCACCTGACAAGGGAACC
>JASLEQ010000045.1 GCA_030151135.1 Candidatus Sulfotelmatobacter sp.
GCCTTATCCAGTAGGTGTGGGTTCAATTGTGGGTTGGGTTTGTCACATGCCATACATTCTTAAATTCTTTGGAATGTATGGCGGGGACGACGGGGCTCGAACCCGCGACCTCTGCCGTGACAGGGCAGCGCTCTAACCAACTGAGCTACGTCCCCTTGCAAATTCAGTTGCTTTTCGCAATCTGAAGGATATACGGTCGGTTCTGTTGTCTAGCGCCCCACGGCTTTATCGGACGTTGCCGATGGAAGCACATGCAGTCTGACGAACGGCGAATTGGATGCTCTGTTCCCCGCCCTCAGGACAAACGCGAACCCACGAAGTTGTCACCACTTCGCTAGGGAAATTGTACCAAACAAATCTCCTTGGCTGGGGTAGGATGAGCAAAGTGTTGTGGAGATTGACCGCTTTCGAGCCGTGCTGGCCAGTTCCAGTCCCAAATGGCCTTGGGGAGAAAAGGCTGGAGCGTGAACTTCTGCCATCTCTGGCCGGGGCGGCCTGTTGGTTCGAGCCATTTCGTGGCGGAAGGCAACCTACCGGCCCATGTCAAGCGGAGCCTTATCGTAATGCCCGGGGGCAATTACTTGCAGGACTCGGTGAAGCAAAGATGTTTGCTGAAGAATGGCAAGACGTGGTTCTGGAAACGATCCGCAACAGCACTGGTATGCGTACCGGAGTAAACCTCAAAAGTGTTTGAGAGACCGTACTTGTCGAAGATGTCGTGAAGCTTGATGGCATCGAAGCGGAGGCCATCCTGGTCGCCGACATCCATGGAAATGGCGCGGTACTGCTTGAGGCTGCCGATGTACTGATCGACGAAGGCGAGCGGAGCGTTGGCCGCGAATTTGGCCACAATGTCTGGCTGTGGAACCCCATCCTTTGTCGGCAGGTCGAAGTACAGCGGAGGGTTCTTGGGATCGGGGGCCCAAGCTGCTGCGGTGGCAAACTGCGCGGATGCGAATCCCGGTGATTGGGAGGCAAGTTCCGTCGGAGATTTGGCCGCGGCAACCTTCTTTTCGCCGGCAATGGCGCGATCCTTGATCTGGTCGGCGGGTCCTGGTCCGCCACCCGCCATCGGAGATAGGCAGCAAGGGCTCATGATGTATAGAGCGCTGAAGACGTCGGGATGCTTCATCCCGATCCGGGTGGCTCCGTACCCGCCCATGGAGTGACCCACCAGGCCGCGGCTGCTTCTGTTGGCGATGGTGCGATAATGTGCGTCGATGTAGGCCACCATATCGTGTGCGATAAAGCTCTCAAAATCGCCGGTGGTGATGGAACTCGAGTACATCGAGCCGTTGTAAATCGTCTTCGAATCGGGCAGAACGACGATCATCTCCTGGGAGCCCAGAGCGAACGCGCCCTCAATCGTCTGGGGTACGTGAATCTCGTGCGACCACTGCTCTGCACCGATGGAGTAGCCGTGGAGTGCATAGACGACGGGATAGCGGCGCTTCTTATCGTTTTCGTAGCCGGGCGGGAGAAAGACGATGACGTCGCGATCAACGGCATCGCCCTCGAGATTGCCCTCAAGCGCTGTGCCGTGAACTTTAACGCGTTCGATTATGGCGGATTTTGCGCCGGGCACGACCGGGGGAACCTGGGTTTGGACCTGGGCGAGTAGATTCGAAACCGATGCGATGGATAGCGTGATGGCGAATACCAGGAACTGCCGGGTTCGATTCATCTTGACCGTAATCTCCGTAGATGCAGGACTGCGCAGGGCGCGAAGCATGAGTGGAAGGTTGACGAACAGCTGAAAAGCCGGCTTCGAGGAGCGCAGGCAGCAACGGAGCAAGCGGATTCTTGCGGGCTCCTGCGGAATCCCCGACTATACCCGGAGTCGGCCGTGGCATGCAAGCGAATAAATCGCTTTATTCAGCTGGACCGCCGGGATTAATATGCTCGTGGTTGCCGGGTGCACGATGATTTGGGTTCCAAACCGGTTCATTTCGAGGCGTGGCCTCGAGAGGAGGCAGTCATGAGGTTCGCGGGAATGGTGGTCGTGCTCACAGCCAGTTTGTGTTTCGCGCAGAGTTCGAGTGACTTCAAGCCCGCTGCATCGAACGTTCTGGATGCGCAGTATCCCAGGGTCGACAGCAACTCGCGGGTGCAGATCCGATTCAAAGCGCCGGATGCCGCGAAGATACGAGTGAACTTCTGGAGCGGTCCTAAAGCCGACATGGAGAAGCAGCCGGATGGATTCTGGACGTTCACAACGGCTGCCATGGCGCCCGGGCTTCACTATTACACCATCAATGTAGATGGCGCGGAGGTCAGCGATCCGGGCAGTACGGCTTACTTCGGCGGCAGCAAATGGGCCAGCGCAGTGGAGGTGCCGGAAGCCGGAGCGGATTATTACTTGCCTGCGGACGTTCCCCACGGGCAGGTTCGTGAGATCTGGTACCACTCCAATGTCACAGGTACCTGGCGCCATGCGCTTGTGTATCTGCCGCCGGACTACGACGTCAAGACGAACACCCGTTATCCGGTGTTGTATTTGCAGCACGGCGGCGGCGAGGACGAAACCGGCTGGATTCGGCAAGGCAAGGCTAATTTCATTCTCGACAACCTGATTGCCGGCGGAAACACGAAACCGATGATCATCGTGATGGCAAACGGGTATGCGAGCCGCGCCGGATATGTGGTCCCCGACCTCAGCGGAAAGGCCTTCGGATCGCCCGAGTTTATCCAGGTGATGCAGGAGAGAATGGGCGCTTTTGAAGACGACATGACGCAGGCGCTGATTCCGTTTATCGACAAAAGCTTTCGGACGATCTCTGATCGCGATCACCGCGCCATGGCCGGTCTGTCCATGGGCGGCATGCAGACTTTCCAGGTGACCTTCGATCATCTCGACTTGTTTTCTTACATCGGAGGATTCAGTGGAGCAGGCAATCCATTCCTGGCAGGAAACAATAAATTCGATACGAAGACCGCCTACCACGGAGCGATGGCTGATCCAGCGGCGTTCGCAAAGCGAGTGCATCTTTTATGGATCGGGGTTGGGACCAACGAGCCCGAAAGGATGAAGAACGGACTCGAGAGCCTGCATACTTCTTTGGATGAAGGGAAAATTCAGCACATATTCT
>JASLEQ010000063.1 GCA_030151135.1 Candidatus Sulfotelmatobacter sp.
TTACCTCGCGCACTCTCTCGTTTAGCAGGGCTTAGAGGATCGGCGCGATCTGACCGTCGGTCTCTGCGCGCCCGTGCTATTCTTCCGCGCA
Source organism: Candidatus Sulfotelmatobacter sp. (assembly GCA_030151135.1). The sequence goes on from JASLEQ010000063.1 coordinate 92, forward strand.
TGCTACGGTCTGGCTCAATTCTGATTTGTATTCTCTTTTTCATCTTTCCCCTCGATGCGCGCGTAATACGTGTAGAGATCGCCTCGCGACAAGATGTGCTCTCCGGCGAGTCGTTCGGCGAGGCGGGTCCTTACCAGCGGATCACAGGGCGCGTTTATTTTTCCGTGCGAGTGGAGAATCCTCACAACCAGCGCATCGTTGATCTCGCGAACGCGATCAATTTAAAAAGCGGCGAGGTCGAATTCTCGGCCGATTTCGTGGCGCTTCGCCCGAAGGATTTGCAGAAGGGCAATGGCTCGATGCTCCTGGAGAGCCCCAATCGCGGCCGCAGCAGGATCGTCAGCCTGGTTGATGGCGGCGATTGGAACGTTGCCAGCGATGCGGGCGATGCGTGGCTCCTTCGCCATGGTTTCACTTTCGTCAGCCTCGGGTGGCAATGGGACGCCGCCGGTGACGATGCGCTTCGCCTCTACGCTCCCATCGCGGAAGAAAACGGAAAGACCATCACGGGCCTGCTCCGCGGCGACCTGATGCCTTCGAAAGAAATGGACGAGATTCCTCTGGGCCACCTGATTACCGGATACATCGGTGGAACGGAATATCCCGTAGCTAAACCCGACGATCCCCGAAACGTGCTGACCGTGCGCGATTCGCGAGACGGGGCTCGCAACTTGATTCCGAGAACGGAGTGGCAGTTCGCCCACACGGTTGACGGCAAGCTGACGCCGAGTGATCGCTTTATCCATCTCAAGGGAGGTTTTCAGCCCGGCAGGATTTACGAGTACATCTACGTCGTCAGGGACCCTGTGATCGCGGGACTTGGTTTTGCTGCTTTCCGCGATTTCGCATCCTATTCGAAACATAACGCTGACGCAGTTACTCCCGTTCAACGAGTCTATGCGGAAGGCATATCTCAGAACGGCCGCTTCCTGCGCAACCTTCTCTACGATGGCTTTAATGCGGACGAAGATGGCAAGATTGCGCTTGATGGCATTCTGGCGCACGTGGCCGGTGCGGGACGCGGAGATTTCAACTATCGTTTCGCCCAGCCTTCCCGCGATGCGCAGCCAACATCGTCGGTCCTCTTTCCGACTGACATATTCCCCTTCACGGATCAGCCGGAACAAGACCCGCTGACGGGCGAGACCGCGGGCCTGCTCGATCGCGCCGTCGCCGAAAGAGTGGTTCCCAAGATTTTCTTTTCCAATACTTCGTACGAGTACTGGGGGCGCGCCGCCGCACTAACCCACGCCACCCCGGATGGAAGACGCGATGCCACGCTCTCTGACAGCGTTCGCATTTATCACTTTACGGGCCTGCAACACTTTCCGGGCCCGTGGCCGCCTGCGAAAGGCAAAGGCGATCTGCTGGGACAAGAACCACAATCGCCTCTGCCCATCCATTATTTCTGGCGAGCCATGATCGCCAACATGGATGCATGGGTCCGCAGCAACACTATCCCGCCACCGAGCAGCTATCCGAAGATTGCCGATGGCACGCTTGTTCCAATTGAGAAATATGAATTCCCCTCCATCCCTGGCGTGAACAGGCCGCACGAAGCAAATGCCGGATACCAGCTCGACTTTGGGCCAAACTGGAAAACAGGAATCTTGAGTGTAGAACCGCCGAAAATACTGGAAACATTTCCAGTACTCGTGCCCCAAGTCGATGAAGATGGCAACGAACGAGACGGCGTGAGGCTTCCCGAGATCAGTGTGCCACTGGGAAGCTATGCAAGTTGGAATCTGCGGGATAAATCGATCGGCGCGCCGGATCAGCGAGTGTCGTTCGAATGCTCCTATATCCAGTTTCTGAAAACGGCCGCAGAGCGCCAGAAATCCGGTGATCCGCGCAAATCTATCCAGGAGCGATACAGCGGGCATGATGACTATATGGCGCGATTCACCAAAGCTACAGACGAATTGATAAAGCAACGGTGGATTCTTCCAGAGGACCGTGAGTCGTTAATGCATCGCGGCGAGCAGGAGTGGGAAGAAGCCGCGAAATAGACCGCCAGAGCTGGAGACTTCAAGAGTCGCGTAAGACTGACGCAAATCTCGGCGACCGTCTAGCGCTCTTTCCGGACATAAGCAAGTCCGCGTTTTAGTTCCGCTGCGAGATCGGTCTGATCCGAGACCGCATGCACCGGCTTGCCCGATTGCTCCCCGAGCCAATCATTGAGTTCTCTTGCGGTTGTCGTCACGAAGCGTCCCTGCCGTCGCACCGGCATTCCGGAGGAAGCCCAGCGTTCCACGACGGAGGCAGGCTCGCCCAGGAACTCCGAAATCTGCTTCCATCCCTTCAGCATGTCTGGTCCAGTGGTTGAGCCATCAGCCGGTGCCCGCGGTTTGATGCTGTTGGATTTCTTCGGAGGGGCAGGCTTCGGACTTCCCTTCGACTTCAGCACGCTTGCCTTCTTTGTCATGACTCGCCTATACGATGCGGGACCATTGCTTTTGGCTATACTAAATTCACCCGTTGGCATTGCGCATGTGGGCCCGTAGCTCAAGCGGATAGAGCATCGGATTTCTAATCCGAGGGTTGCAGGTTCGATTCCTGCCGGGCCTACCACTGATCTGTTGCGTTCGCCTCAGTCCGATTTACAGCACAACGTTTCTGTAGCATCGGAGAACTTTGTCGGGCCTTCGATCGAGACGGATACTCCGGCCAGCCTTATTTCCGTCGCAGGTCTGCCGGGCCCTATCTCAGCTCCACAGCCGGTCCCACGACCGCTCCTGGTCCCACTGCGTAGTCGGTTCGAAGTATCCCGTTCCGGGCGCGAGGTGCTGCCGAACCACATCTTCATTCAAGGTCACGCCCAGCCCGGGACGCTCCGGCACCTCAATCCATCCATGATTCACGATGGGCGTTCTTACTCCTTCTTGCACCAGGGACGACCACCATGGCACATCCAGCGAATGATTTTCCAAAGCCAGAAAGTTCAGCGTCGCCGCCGCACAGTGAACATTCGCCATGCATGACACCGGAGTTCCCGCAAAATGCATTGCCATAGGCACGCCATATTCTTCCGCCATGTCGCCGATCTTCTTTGTTTCCAAAATTCCGCCGGCTGTAGCCAGATCGGGCTGAATCTTTCCCACCGCGTGCTTCTCGCATAGTGCCCGGAACGGCTCCTTCAGGTAAATGTCTTCCCCGGTAAGAATCGGCGTCGGACTCTGCTCCGCGATCTCCCGCAGAAGGTCTGTGTACTGCCATGGGATCACGTCTTCCATCCACGACAAGTTGTACTTCTCATACGCCTTTCCCAATCGGATGATCGACTTCACGCCGAGGTGCCCAAGGTGATCCATCGACAGCGGAATCTCCATCCCAACGGCGTCTCGCACCGCGGCCACATATTGCTCAAGCATCGCGATTCCCTTATCAGTAACCTCCATCCCCAGCAGCGGATGCGGCAATTGGTTCTCTTGCCACTGATCGAGGTCGCGGGGATTCGTCACTGTGCCCGGGGTGTCAGAGACCATCTCCACTCCCAGATCCATCTTCAGCCACGTCAAGCCCATCACGTCCTTGCGCTCTTTCATTCGTTGCGCATAAATCTTCGGATCCTTCGACTCTGTCGTATCGGCGTAAATCCGGATCTTATCCCGAAATTTTCCTCCACCCAGCATCATGTAAACCGGCGTGTTGTAGACTTTGCCCGCGATATCCCACAACGCCATCTCAATCGCGCACACTCCGCCACCTTGCCGCGCGTGTCCGCCAAATTGCTTGATCTTGCGGAAGATCTTATCGAGTTGCAGCGGGTTCTCCCCAACAATGCGGCTCTTAAGAAACAGCGCATAGGTAGCGCTCGCTCCATCACGCACCTCGCCGAGTCCAAAGACTCCCTGATTCGTGTCAATGCGGATGATCGGACACGGGCTCGGCCCCGGCTTTACCACAGTCGCCACTCGCAAGTCGGTGATTTTCAGCGTCGACGGACTCGAATTCGTGTTCACCGCTTTCGGATATGCTTCGGCAGATTCCGCCAGCAGAGCGCCGCCGAGTGCCCAGGCAGAACTCTTCAATACATCGCGACGACCCAGCTTTCCCCAACTCTTCTCACCCATAACGGTCCTCATAAACGTAAATAATCAGGGATGGTAACGATTGCAGTGATGCGGCCCATCTCAGGAAACGCCTCCAGCCGTGTGCCCTTTAACATCTGCCCTTTAACATCAGGGACCAACCCGCGCTTTGCGACCGCCGCAGACAACTCGACGATTGCGACATAGAATTGTATGCTCGCTGGCAAGTCGTGATAGCTGAAATCATTCTTTGGAGATCTTTCGAATGACCCGATTCCGCCCCGCGGCCCTACGTTCTCTCGCCTTTCTCGGCAAAACACTTTGTGCAGCGGGCATTCTCGCTTCTTGCGCGCATGCACAACTTTTCACTTTCCCCAAACAAGACCTCATCGACTACACCGCGAACTCTCCCTTCGAGCGTCTCCCTGATGGCCGTCCCAAAGTGCCTGACGCTCTGCTGGAACGTGCCCGCGGCCTCTCCGCCGAAGAAGTTTGGTCCGAACTCGAGGAGAAGGGATACAAGAACCAGTGGGCCGACGGATTCCAGGTCCTTCATCCCGGCAAGACCATGGTCGGACGCGCCTTCACTGTCCAATTTATGCCGGAGCGCGCCGACGTTAACACTGTTGCGGAGGCCAAGGCCAAAGCGCATGGGCAACCGCCGCTCACGAACCAATTCGCCATCGACATGCTCCAACCGGGCGACGTCCTTGTCGTCGATATGTTCGGCAAGAAGGTCGACGGTACCATCGTGGGCGACAATCTTTTTTATTACGTGATGAAAGCCACGAAGAGCGGTGGACTCGTCGTCGATGGCAGCATCCGCGACCTTGACGGCATTTCGGAGATTGATATGCCGGCATATTATCGCGCGACCGATCCCACGCCGATCGGCAACGTCATGCTGACGGGCATTAACATTCCTGTTCGCATCGGCGGTGTCACCGTCATGCCCGGAGATTTAGTTTTTGGCGATCGCGAAGGCGTCTATTTCGTTCCGCCGCAGTTCGTCAAAGAGATGCTCGACCACGCGGATGAAATTCATATCCACGACGAATGGACGAAAAAGAAATTCGACGAAGGCAAATACAAGTCGTCGGAGATTTATGGATCGCCGAAGGACCCAGCCCTTCAAAAAGAATACCGCGAGTACCTGAAAAAGAGACTCGAGGAAATTCATAAACAGGAAGGCCAGCAGTAGCTTTGCGATGTAGAAGTGGAGGCTGAGCGGCGGTCCTTCGCCCAAAACTTCTGCCATCCTGCTGCCCCAGAAACCCGGGAGGTTGTACGGGAGTGCGATTGGTGCGTCCCTCTCAAGCATCGCTCAAAACGGCAATCCCAGCGCACCACTCAAGAACTGAGCCAGTGGTGACATCTTCCTGCACGCCGTCGCAAATGTGCTCATGAACCTCGGACTGCACACCTGCGCATCCGTGAACTCAATGGCTGTTCCCAGATCGCGCAACTTCAGGTCATCCATGAATTCGTGATCGCAAGGAAACCCGCGCGGCGGACGCGAAAGCTTCGTCGCATCATCCCAATTCAGCAGCTTGCGAATTCTCCGCCACTCGTCGCAGCGTTCCACAATTGAGTTCCGGACCTTGAGCAAGGTCGGTGGCTCCGGATGCCACAAACCCGACGCTGCAAAACAGCCCTCCGGTTCGATATGCAAATAGAAACCCGGAGAATGCACGTCCTTGCCACGATGCGAAAACTTCATCGCCAAATGCGTCTTGTACGGCTTCTTGTCCGCTGAAAATCGCGTGTCGCGATATATGCGGAAGAGCGATCCGCGGGTCATCCTCGGGTCTGCGACTAGGTAGGGGGTGATGTCGTACAACGGTCCGGCAAAATCAGTGATGAACTGTACGGCCGGGCGCAGCAGGTGCGTCTCGTATTCTTCACGGCGCGCCTGAAACCACTCGCGCTTGTTATTCCGCTTCAGTCGCGTCAGGAATCGAAAAAGTTCCGAGGTAAAGTAAGCAGCCATAGCAAACACTGTAAACCAAGCCACCACAGAGTCGCAGAGGCACCGAGAAATCTAAAGCGAATGGCTGCCGCTTCTGCAAGTCGTTGTTGAAAAGCACTCGTTGCCATCTTGAAACCTGGCACGGTAAGATAACTCGTACACGTCTTCTCCGCTCTTATCCCAGTAACTTTCGATGCATCTCCGCGGTTGAGAAGTGTGCGAACGCGGAACGGGTGCAATCAGTGTGCCTCAATTTTCCGCCACGGAGCCGGACTTGAAAAAAGGCAAGACTGCGGTGATTGTCGGCGCCCAGTGGGGCGACGAGGGCAAAGGCAAAATCGTCGACGTTCTCTCCGAGAACTTCTCCGTCGTAGCCCGTTATGCCGGCGGACATAATGCCGGCCACACCGTCATCATCAACGGCAAAAAATTTATCCTGCAGCTCGTGCCGTGCGGCGTATTGCGCCGCGGGTGCCGGAGCGTCATCGGCAACGGGGTCGTCCTCGATCCGCTCGCTTTTCTAAAGGAAGTCGGCGCTCTGCGCGAAGCCGGAGTTCAGGTCGACGGCACTCTGTTCGTTTCCAATCGCGCACACGTCATTCTGCCGTATCACCGGATGATCGAACTCGCCGCCGAGAATGCTCCGGGACGGGTCAAGATCGGTACGACGTCTCGCGGCATCGGGCCGGCTTACGAAGACAAAATGGGCCGACGCGGACTCCGTGTCGCCGACCTGCTTGATCTGAAGCTCCTGAAGAAGCACATCGAAAACGCCGTGCGCGAGAAGAACATGATCGTGCACGCGCTTTTCAATTCCGAACCGGTCGACGCCGACAAGATGTACGCCGAGTACGCCCAGGCTGCAGAAAAAATCGCGCCCTTCGTCACCGATACTGCCATGCTTCTGAACCAGGCACTCCGACAGGGCGAGGCGATCCTGTTCGAAGGCGCCCAAGGCACCATGCTCGACATCGATCACGGCACCTACCCGTTCGTGACCTCGTCGAGCGCGACGTCCGGCGGCGCTGTCACGGGCACCGGAGTCGCTCCTAATGCGATCGATTCTGTCATCGGCATCACCAAGGCATATTGCACCCGTGTCGGCGAAGGCCCGTTCCCCAGTGAAGAGAAAGGCGAGGCTGGCGACAATCTGCGCAAGCGCGGCAACGAATACGGGGCCGTGACCGGACGCCCGCGCCGCACTGGATGGCTCGACATCCCTCTGCTGCGCTACTCCGGCATGATCAACGGCACCGACTGGCTGGTCGTCACCAAGCTGGATGTGCTCGACGAGCTCGCCGAAATCCCCGTTTGCGTCGGTTTCAAAATCGACGGCAAGGAAACGGCGGAACCTCCAGCGGAAGCCAGCGGGTTCGACAAAATCGAATGTATTTATACGAAGATGCCGGGCTGGCGCACTTCGACGGAAGGCATTACCGAGTACGACAAACTCCCCAGGCAGGCCCGCGACTATCTCGATTTTGTAGCTCGGGAAACCGACGCCAAGATCGGCATGATCTCCACCGGTCCCGACCGTGACCACACCATCCTGGTGGACGAATTCATTACGCAGTTGAAGGTCGCCGCGAAGAAAGCCTAGAATGTGTCACCCGGCGCGTCCGCCGGCGCAAGGAGAGTACGCAGATGGTGGTGTTGGCTGTCACCTGGATGGCAAAAGTTGGGCACGAAGCTGATGTCGCGAATCTCTTCCAGAAACTGACCGAACATTCCCGCAAGGAACCCGGCTGCGCGATGTACCAGGTACATCGCCACAAAACCGAGCCGCGCCGCTTCTTCATCTACGAGCAATACAAAGATGACGCGGCCCTGGAAGCTCACCGAGCCGCCCCGCACTTCCTGCAACACGCCAAAAAAGATCTTCCAAAAATCGCCGATCGCGTAGAAGGGCACCTGTTCGAACCGTTGGGGTAGAGCGTCCGCTCTGGTTCCCATGTCTCGCAAAAAAGGCGAGACATGGGGCATCCCCAAAATCTCCTTGGCTCTAAATCCCTAGTGCGGGTTCTTGTCTTCCGCAGGTTGGCTTACCGCAGCAGTGCCTCGTGTATAGATCATGCTCTTCGTTCCACCGTCGCAGGTACCGACTACTTTCCCGTCACCTTCCTTGCCTTTGTCGACTGCGTTCAGCGTATAGGCGGCCACGCCCTTCGCATCCAGCTTCTTGCTGATCTCCGCCTTAAGATCGTCGCACGATTTCCTCGCTGCAGGAGCGCTAGCAGCACTCGAATCCGTTTGCGCGAGACTGTACGTACACGCGAGCAGCAAACCAGCCAAAATCCAGCTTTTCATGGGAAACCTCGCTTTCGAGCGAAGTATAACGACGAACCAGTCCAAAAGATGAATTACGGGGGTAACAAGCAGCGGAACGAAGTAATTACCTCGGGGGCGCCTTATCGATCATTAACTCGCCGCCCGACGCGTAGCTCTCTTTCGACACTTCATTGAAGGTCACGACAATGCCCTCGCGACGTGCTCCGGCCTCTTCGACCAGAGTGTCGGTGATGCGCCGAGCGATCTTTCGCTTCTGCTCCGCCGAGCGCCCGGCCAGCATCGTGATTTGTACAACAGGCATAGAGTGAACCGTGGCGCGCCGCGAGCATCGGCCTACCCGGTCGAGCCCGCCCGCCAAGAACCGCACAACGTCAGCCGGCTACTTCGCCAGCTCATACCCCGCAAAGAAGAAGCTCAACTCAAACCGAGCCGTCTCTTCCGCATCCGAACCATGAATGGCGTTGAACTCAATATTCGTCGCCCACTTCTTGCGGATGGTTCCTTCTTCGGCGCTCGCCGGATTCGTCGCACCCATCAGTTTGCGCAGGTCGGCAATGGCATTTTCCTTTTCCAAGGCGAGGGCCACAATCGGTCCGCTCGACATGAAATCGGTGAGCGAGTTGTAAAACGGACGGCTGGCGTGCACCGCGTAAAACTGTTCGGCCTGATGCTTAGAAATCTGCAGCATCTTCATGGCAAGAATGCGAAATCCATTCTTCTCAAACTGCTCAATGATGTCGCCGACAGCGTTCTTCCGCACGGCGTCCGGCTTGATAATGGTCAATGTGCGTTGCAAAGTCTTCATAGAGGATGATCGTTCCTTGATAATTTTTAAGAAGAGCTCGTTTTCCAGCCAAGCCAGAGTAACGGATTTGAAAGGGCGCGCCTTAAATTTGCGCCGTCTCAGTGCCAACCAAATTGTGCTTTAGCCCCTGAGGTTCGACCTTTAAGCGTTTACGCCAATCGCCGCCGCCAAAGTCTCCCCAATCGCCGCCGGTGACTTCGCGACCTTAATTCCAGCGGATTCCAACGCCTTCATCTTCTCGGCGGCCGTTCCCTTGCCGCCGGAAATGATCGCGCCCGCATGTCCCATCCGCCGTCCGGGAGGCGCCGTCTGCCCGGCAATGAATCCCACGACCGGCTTTTTCATATGCGACTTGATGAACTCCGCTGCAGTCTCTTCCGCATTGCCACCGATCTCGCCAATCATGATCACGGCCTCAGTCTCGGGATCGCGATTGAACAAATCCAGCGCATCCACAAACGTCGTCCCAATAATCGGATCGCCGCCAATCCCGATCGCCGTCGACTGTCCAATCCCGCGCTGCGTCAACTGATGCACTGCTTCGTAGGTGAGCGTCCCAGAGCGCGAAACGATCCCAACATTTCCTTCTTTGTGAATCGATGCGGGCATGATTCCAATCTTGCATTTCCCAGGTGAAATAATTCCGGGACAGTTCGGCCCAATCAGCCTCGACCGCCGCGTCTGCAAGAATTCCCACGCGCGCACCATGTCGAGCGTCGGGATCCCTTCTGTGATGCAGACGATGAGATCGATCTCCGCATCGGCGGCTTCCATAATCGCGTCCGCGGCAAACGGTGGGGGCACAAAAATCACAGAGGCGTTCGCTCCGGTCTTATCGACAGCCTCGGCGACGGTATTGAAAATCGGCCAACCCTCGTGCGTGGTCCCGCCCTGTCCCGGAGTCACGCCGCCAACACTTTGTGTCCCATACGCCTGACTTGCCTTCGCGTGAAATGTTCCCTCGCGTCCAGTCAGTCCCTGCACCACTACTCTCGTATCTTTATTAACCAGGATTGCCATATAAGTGCGTCCTCACTTATGAAACTTTCGGGTACTCACCGTCAATCGCGCGGTCGGCGATTTTAAGGTGCGAATCATATCTCAGTCCGTTATCGCCACTCAGTCACGCCCAAAGTCCCGCGAGCCGCAGCGACAACCTTGTCCGCTGCATCTTTCATCGTGTCGGTCACGACGAAGTTGAAGCCGGAGTTCTGAAGGATCTTCTTTCCTTCGTCCACATTTGTTCCTTCGAGCCGCAGCACGATCGGCAACTTGATATTCGTCTTCCGTGCCGCTTCCACCACGCCGGTCGCAAGCGTATCGACGCGCAGGATGCCGCCAAAGATATTGATCAGCACCGCCTTCACATTCTTGTCGCTCAGCAGGATCTCGAACGCATGTGCGACCTGGTCCGAGCTCGCGCCGCCGCCCACATCCAAAAAGTTCGCCGGCATCCCACCGGCGTACTTGATGATGTCCATGGTTGCCATCGCCAGTCCGGCGCCATTTACCATGCAGCCCACGCTGCCATCGAGTTTGATGTAATTCAGGCTGTACTTCGACGCTTCTACTTCTAGCGGATCTTCTTCGGTAATGTCCCGCAGTTCACGCAAATCGGCGTGCCGGAACAGCGAGTTATCGTCGAAATTTATCTTCGCATCGAGCGCGAACAGGCGCCCATCGGTCGTCGTAATGAAAGGATTGATCTCCAGCAGAGAAGCGTCCGTCTCCAGAAAGGCTTTATACAGAGACGTCAGGAACTGCACTGCCGGAGCAATTTGCTTCGGCCCCAGCCCGAGTTTGAACGCAATCTTCCGCGCCTGAAATGCTTCCAGCCCCATTCCCGGATCGATGTGCTGTTTCAAAATCGCATCGGGATTTTCGGCAGCCACCTGCTCGATTTCCATGCCGCCCGCCGCCGAAGCCATAAATACCGGCTTACCTTCGGCGCGATCCACGAGAATTCCGAGATACAGCTCCTTCTCGATCGGCAGCGTCTCTTCAATCAGCAGTCGCCGGACAATTCGTCCCTCCGGCCCAGTCTGATGAGTGATCAGCTTCATCCCAAGCATCTTGCCGGCGAGATCGGCCGCCTCATCCACCGACTTCGCAATCTTCACGCCGCCGCCCTTGCCGCGTCCTCCAGCGTGAATCTGCGCCTTCACCACCACGCCGCTTGACCCGGAGTCGAAAAGCTCTTTCGCAACCGACTCGGCCTCTTCCCGCGAAGTCGCCATCGACCCACGCGGCACGCTCACACCATACTTCCTTAGGTTTGCCTTTGCCTGATACTCATGAATTTTCATAA
>JASLEQ010000074.1 GCA_030151135.1 Candidatus Sulfotelmatobacter sp.
TGGCGCGCTCATTACATCTATTCAAGGCGCTACGGGCTTGAGGATGGGTATACCGTCTTTCTTAACATGGTGCTGCTGTTTGTGGTGTTGTTCTACGTTTATCCGCTGAAGTTCGTCTTCACAACCTTGTTTCTGGAGATCATTGGCTCCCTCCCGGAGACGGCTCTGAGCGTATCGCAAGGCTCGGTCGTTATGCGGATTTACGCCGTGGGTTTTGCAGCAGTCTTTGTGCTCTTCTTCTTGATGTACCTGCACGCCTACAGGCTGCGCGATGAATTGAGACTGACTCCGGTCGAAGCTTTGGAAACCAGGAACTCGGTGCAGGAGAATGTTTTGCTGGCGATGATCGCAGCTCTGTCGTTCTTCATTGCCTTTCGAAGCCCTGGCTGGTCGGGCTGGACCTATGTGTTGATTGGTCCTCTCCTGACCGTGCATGGCATGATCTTTGGCAAAAAGGTTCGCATGCTCGCCGCACGATCCTGATCGGGGCGTCTGACCAAATCGTTGGCTTGTGGCAGCGGTCTCGCCTGATTTACCCTTCTCATCCAACGAAACGGAGGCTATCTTGCCCAGATTTTGCATCCTGTTTTTCTGCTTTTCGTCGTTTCTCGCCGCACAGACGCTATCGCCCGAAGTACGCAAATTCGTTAGCGTCGACGCCCCCGTTATGGCCCTCACGCATGTCCGCTTGATTGATGGCACGGGCTCGGCTGCGCGTGAAGATCAGACGATCATTGTCAGCAACGGAAAGATTGAGTCGGTAGGCGACAGTTCATCAGCGAATGTTTCCAGGGATGCCAAGGTGCTCGACCTTCACGGTTACACGGTGATCCCTGGACTGGTCGGCATGCACGATCACATGTTTTACCCCATCGCTCCGGCTTCATTCGCGGAGATGTCTTACAGCTTTCCGCGCTTGTATCTCGCTGGCGGCGTGACCACGATCCGCACCACTGGATCGCTTGAGCCTTATACCGATCTTGAGATCAGGAAGGCCATCGATGCGGGACGAATTCCGGGCCCGAAGATGTATGTGACCGGGCCTTATCTGGAGGGCGCGGGGTCATGGGCACTTCAACTGCATCAACTCGATGGCCCAGAAGACGCCGTACGCACCGTGAACTACTGGCTCGACGAAGGCGTTCACGACTTCAAAGCGTACATGTTCATTACTCACGATGAACTCGCGGCAGCGATCGACACAGCTCACAAGCGCGGGGCGAAAGTGACGGGGCATCTTTGCACGATTGGCTTTCGGGAGGCCGCCGCTCTCGGCATTGATGACCTTGAGCATGGGTTGATGGTCGACTCGGAATTCATTCCTGGAAAGAAATTGGGAGAGTGCAAGGAAGAAGAAGATCCCGTCCTGATGGGTAAACTTGACGTAAAGTCCGGTCCAGTGCACGAGATGATTCTCGATCTGATCCACCGTCACGTTGCCATGACTTCGACACTTCCGGTATTCGAGATGGGCAGCTTCGCTGGGCGTCCAACCCTGCAACAAAGGGTTCTCGACGCGCTCTCCCCCGATGCCCGCACTCTGCTGCTCGAGAGAATGGTCCGATCGAGTGACGCCGCTGCGATTCGTAAACGATACGGCACCGACACTTCACCTTGGCCGGCCTCCTTCAAGAAGGAGGAGGAATTCGAATACGAATTTTCCAAGTCTGGTGGACTCCTGCTCGCAGGCCTTGATCCTACGGGAATGGGCGGCGTGATTGCCGGCGTCGGCGACCAGCGTGAGGTCGAGTTGCTGGTCGAAGCTGGTTTTACTCCGCTGGAGGCGATCCACATTGCCACTTACAACGGCGCGCAATATCTCGGAAATGTTGATCGGATTGGCAGTATCGCTCCCGGCAAACAGGCCGACATGGTTGTCATCAAAGGCGATCCCTCAAGGAAGATCGAGGACATCGAGAACGTGGAAACTGTTTTCAAAGATGGCATTGGATATGACTCGGCCAAGCTGATCGAATCGGTCAGAGCGTCAGTGGGTACCCGGTAAAACGTCTGTGACCGACTTTCCGTTCACCGCCATCGATCACGTGCAACTGGCAATGCCTTCCGGCATGGAGGAAGAAGCGCGCGCTTTCTACCGCGGACTGCTGGGTATGACGGAGGTCGAAAAACCTGCTGCACTAAGGAAACGCGGTGGCTGCTGGTTTTCGAGCGGAAAAGTGCAAGTTCATCTTGGAGTCGAAACAGAATTTCGTCCCGCACGAAAAGCCCACCCCGCGCTACGATGCGGGGACTACGACGCACTCATCGCGCGACTCAAGAATGCCGGCATCGAGGTGAGAGAGGATTACGCAATTCCCGGAACGCAGCGCTGCCACATTGCCGATCCTTTCGGAAATCGTATCGAACTCATTCGCGGGTGAGGCGGCCCATCCTTCGGTAAAATCAACTCGCATGCTCGTGCTCGCTTCTGCTTCTCCGCGCCGTCAAGATCTGCTCCGCAACGCAGGAATCGCGTTCACAGTACAACCCGCTGACATCGACGAAACTGCCCTGGATGACGAGTTACCACTCAAGTGTGCGGAGCGTTTGGCACGCAAGAAAGCGTTGGCTGTCTCGAAACTTCGCCCTCACGACCTGATCCTGGGAGCTGACACGGTGGTCGTGGTCGATGACACCATGCTTGCAAAGCCCATCGATGCCGAAGACGCATTCCGGATGCTCCGCATGCTTTCTGGCCGAGTGCATCGGGTCATCACGGGGGTTTGCATGATTGGGCCACCGAGCGATATTGAATCGGACGCTAGTCGAGCCGAGCAGTCCCAACCGTGGAGCACTGAGCCGCAAGTCGCTTCCGAGATCACGCTGGTGACCTTCAATGAACTCTCCGATCGTGACATCCGCGACTATGTCGCTACCGGCGAACCCATGGACAAGGCTGGCGCATATGCCATCCAAGGCATCGCTTCACGTTGGATTCCCCGCATCGAAGGCGATTACAGCAATGTTGTTGGTTTACCGGTGGCGCTGGTGTCTCGAATGCTGCGGGAGAGAAAGTTTCTTTAGACAGGTGAAAAGGACTGAGGCTAGGACCGGGAGGTCACAACTTTTTTTCTTCTTCCTTCTTTTCTTCGCCTTCTTTCATCGATGATTTGAAGTTCCGAATACCTTCGCCCAAGCCCTTGCCAAGCGCTGCAAACTTGCTTGGCCCGAATAGCAGCAGAGCGATCGCCACGATAAAGATGATCTCGGTCAGGCCGATTTTTCCTTCCATGATGACCCTCCTGGAGTCGTGGCTACTACTTGGCTGGGAACTGGATTACGCCTACGGAAATTCTAGGCCACAAGCCAGTCCTAGTCAAAAACTCGCGGAGAGACCTCATTCTCTGCTCCGGATCCATTCAGTGATTTTCACCTCCAGCATATCCAAGGGTAACGGGCCCTGATCAAGCACCGCATCATGGAACCCTCGCAGATCGAATTTCGGTCCTAGTTCTTTCTGCGCGCGCTCCCGCAGTTCCAGGATTTTCATCTGGCCCATCTTGTATGAAAGGGCTTGGCCCGGCCACGCGATGTAGCGGTCGACCTCGGTTTCGATATTCTGATCGTCCATTGCGGTGTGATCGTGGAAGAAGTCAATCATCTGCCGGCGCGTCCAGTGCTTTGAGTGCACGCCTGTGTCGACGACCCACCGTACAGCGCGCCACATTTCATTTTGTAAACGTCCGTAGTCGCTATACGGATCCTGGTAGAAGCCGGCTTCCTTCCCCAGTCGCTCGGCATAAAACGCCCAACCTTCCGAGTAGGCGTTGAAATCGAGTGCGTAGCGGCGGAACGGCAGGAGATCGGTGAGTTCCTGCGCAATGGAAAACTGCAGATGATGTCCCGGCACGCCTTCGTGATAGGCGATGGCTTCGACGTTTAGCAGAA
>JASLEQ010000082.1 GCA_030151135.1 Candidatus Sulfotelmatobacter sp.
CGTTGCGCACGATGTCAATCAGCCGCTGAATCAAGCGATCCAAACTCATCTGGGAAATCTTTTCGCCTCGACACCGGTGGCAATCCTGCAACCGAGAATGGCGATCGCGTGGCAGTTTCAAGCGAGGTCGATTTTGCGTGCCGGTTTCGGCCTCTTCAGTGATTTGCTGCCGGGAAGCGTCGCCGACATGGTCGGGATGAATCCGCCTTATGTCCAAACATTTCAGGGTGGCTTGCTCGGAAACGTGGGCGGGACCACGATCGCGCCCAGCGTTCCCAACAGTGCAATCGACGCTGTGATTGCCTCCAACCAGCGGTTCACCTCGGGCTTCGCCTCGGGGCAACGTTCGTGTGCTTCCTCTCTCGCCAACCCCTCCACGTGCCTCCCGCCAGTCGCAATCACCGCACTGCCCGATGGCAAGCTCCACGCACCCTATTTCATGCAATGGAGCCTGGGCCTGGAACATCAGATCGGAACTACGGTGAGCGTGAAGGCACAGTATGTTGGCACTCGTGCGGTTGACCAACCCTATCTCACTCAGGTCAATGGATATCAAACGGTGTGCCAGGGCTGCTTTTCTCCCTTTCCATATGGGCAGCCGACCGACCCGAGATTTGGTGCTGTCACGCAGTTCTCGACCGGCGCGGGCAGTAACTACAACGGATTGCAACTCACGGCGCAGAAGCGAATGGGTCACGGTCTCCAAGGCCAGGTGAACTACACCTGGAGCCATTGTCTGGATGAGGTCTCGAACGGCGGCTTCCTCCAGTTTTCCGCTGGCGGCATTCTTTCACCGCTGCCGGGAAACCTCGCTCGCAATTACGGCTCCTGCGATTACGACATCCGCCACAATCTCACCGCGCAATATACGTACGAGTTGCCAATTCGATTCTCGAATCATGCGCTTGGAATCGCCGCCAATGGATGGCAAGTCTCAGGTAGCGTGTTCTTTCACAGCGGCGTTCCATTCTCGGTGCTGACCACGCCGTACTCTGCGAATGGGAACGGTATCGTGCAAGGAGGCGGTGCACAGTTCGCCAGCCTTGTTCCTGGAGTGGATCCGTACTGCCGCAACTGCAACATTGCGGGCGTGACGCAGCCGGGCACGATTCAATGGCTCAACCCGAATGCATTCGTTTCCACCGTCGATCCGAGCACCGGCGCTTGCACTGGCGGCGACACGCCGCAGAACTGCCAATTTGGCGATCTCAGACGTAACTCTCTGCGTGGTCCCAATTTTCTATGGAGCGACTTGTACCTCACGAAGTGGTTTCCCGTCACAGAACATGTGAAGCTCCGGTTCGACGTGCAATTCTTCAATATCTTCAATCATCCCAACTTCGGCCTGCCGAGCATCGTTTACGCGGGAATTCCAGGAAAAGCATCGACCCAGACCGGCTTTGGCGCACTCACCTACACAACGTCGCCGCCAACCGGTTTGCTCGGTGTAGGCTTGGGCGGCGACAGCAGCCCACGAATGATCGCCATTCAGGCACGACTGGAATTCTGAGCGAGGCGACCTCTTTGAAGGGCATAGTTGATTTTTCAACGGTGCACGAGCACAGTCCTGCGTCGATGTTTACGGAATCCGACGAGAAACGCAACGGCGCCAAACATCGCCACCAGCAAAGCCAGCGTGCGGTGGACAGATTCTTCCGCAGGCAGCAAGTGCGCCAACACGGCGGAGAACGAAAGCAGGACAGGGGTAAGCAGACAGTGCACGACGCAGAGCGCTGAGGTCCAAATACCCAGTCTGTCAGCCCACTGTCGCGAGCCCGTTGCAGGTGTTGTTCCCAAATAGGTCATCGGAACCAGCCGATTGTGATCTGCTTTGCAATTGCAATCAGCAACAACCGCATACCGTTGTTCCTGCCTCCCGATTAGTCGTCCGGACCGAAGACGTGGGAGTGCAGCCCGACATAAATTCCAGCCGTGACGAAAAGACACATCAGGCAGAAGAAGAGCACGATCAGCCAAATCGGCATTTGCCGCGACAAGGCGCTTTCGAACTTCTGCCTCCCAGTCTTTCCGAAGGAGCGTCTGCTCATGGCGAGACTTCCTCGCCCCAAGGGTTGGGGCAGTGAATCCGAGGAGAGCGGGTGATTTTCGACCTGCTCTCCTCGGCTCTTTAGAAGTGGAAGCCGAGCTCACCAGTGATCGTGCGAGGCGTCACGTAGTGGGTTCCACTGAAGGTTGAGAGGAAGTTGTACAGCGCGTACTTATTGGTTAAGTTCACCACGGTTAAAGTGGCACTCCATCGATACCGGTCGCTGTGAGAGCGGAACAGATTGTCATGGCCAATCGACAGATCGAAGAGATTGCGAGGCGCTACGCGAGGTGGATTGTGATCGTCGTCTTCCGTCCCGGCAGCGGGAATGGACAATAGCCTCGATCCGTACTGCGACGCCGGGCACAGGCCAGTGGGGCTGATCGGAGTGGTAGGTGTCGCCCGAACCGAACCGCAGAACAAGCCTGCCTGGAATTGCTGGTCGGGAGTGAGTCCTGACACGTCGACAACCGTGTCCGTTCCAGCCGGTCCGTTGTTGCAGTTTCCTCCGGCACACGGAACAGGTCCGGCGACTAACCCGCTGTCATAACGCCAATTGAAACCTAGCCAGGGGCCATTCTTCCAGGGCTGGTATTGAAGGTGTGTAGTCTGATTGAACGCCTCGTCGTGATCAATTCGAAACACTCCCCCTGCGCCAGTAGGCACGGCCCCCGCTCCGCCGAGCTGCGGTTCGAAGAAACGCGCGGCCACGTGCGAAAAGACGGTAAACGCAGATAAACCGTGCATATCTACTAAGCTGACCCGACCCGCGACGCCAGGGATCTTCGACTTTGCCCATTGAATGGGAAAAGTGATCGGAGTACTACCTAGGACGCTAAAATCATAAGCATTCGTGGTGTATTTCCAGACATACTCGCCAGAGAACACCAGGTGTTTGCCAAAGGCTTGCTCAAGCCCGGCGTGGTATTCGTTGCGACGGCCTGGAGTAAGAGGGGTTGAGGTCGGAGCCGTGCAGAGAAGTAACGGGGCAAGCACAGGGTTCGCGCACCCAATGCTAGAAAGAATTAGATTCTCATTAAACGGCGTTTCCATGGAACGCGCGTACGAGACTTGCAGTACCGTGCCGGTCGCCCGTACGTGATACGCAGCACCCAACCGGGGCTCCGCCATTTGCGCCGTGCTCAAGCCGTTGTAGAAATCTCCTCGAAGCCCAATGTTCAATGTCCAGTTGCCTTTGGTGATGGTGTCCTGTGCAAACAGCGCGAGTTCCTTGACATCTGTATGACCACGAAATCCGTACAACTTGCCACCGGTGGTTAGATCATACGGAGCGAGCGTTGTACACGGTGCAGCAATCGCAACGCCCATGCTGTTCACGCAAGGATTACCACTTGCATCAGTTAGGGAAGCCAGATAGCCGGGGTCGACGATTCCAACATCATCGTTTTCGTTCAGGAACGTCTGTTCATAATTAACTCCGACCTTAACGTTGTTTATTCCCTTAGCATAAGAATACTCAGCACGGACGCCAGCGTTGGCTAAGGTACGGTCTTGAGATACCGTCTGTGACTGCAGGTCGGGAGCAAAATCTGAAAAGGGATTCGAGCTCGGGTAATAATTGAAGCTGTCGCGGCGTACCCAAGCACCTAAAGTCAATATAGCCGTGTTGCTCAAGATCCGGCTAAACGTTGGAGCGATGTTAAAAGTATCGATCTTGGAGCGCTGGTCTGCGGGTCCCACCGGTAGACCATTTGGACCGAGTCCGCCGTTATTTACCACCAAGCCGTTCCAGGCGGTGGCGTTCTGCATGTCAAAAGAATTCGGAGTCTGGAACCAGGAGCGCGTGAAGCCCAGATTGACGTGCAGTGAGTCCTTCGACGAGAGCTGATAGTCAATGCGGTCGAAAACGTTCTCCTCATTTCCTTTGTCGTGCATGACTGTGAACTCGGGAGGGTCGAGAAAGCGGCCGCTATTCAGGCCACTCACGGCGACAAAGTTGCCCCAATTCTTTCCACCATAGGCCAGGTTCAGGTCCAAGTTCGTAGTGCCGAAACTTCCGTAAGAAGCGGTAATGGCTCCTGTTGGCACTGTGACTCCTTGGCCCGATCGCGTCGTGACATTGATGACTACACTCGTCTTATCGCCAAATTCAGCCGGAGGCGCTCCGGGAATGACCTCTAACGACTCGATCGAATCAACAGGCACCTGGTTAGAAAACACCTTGCTGACTTGATCGGTTACTGGCTGGCCGTCGATCGAGAACGAGTTTTCCGCGTGATCTCCCATGCCATGAAAAAGTCCGTTGGAGTCCGCAGCGATGCCGGGAGTGGCGAGCGTCACCAGCGAACTCACGGAGGACGACTGGCTTTCCAGAGGCAACTTTTGGAACAGATCTCGCGAAACATCGGTGTGGAATGTGGGCGTGTTTTCGAGCAGGTCTTCTGACGAACCCTCCACATTCACCGTACTGGAGGAAACCTTGACCGCCAGTTGGATCGGAACCGAAACCGCAACCGTCGATCTGACATTTACGTCTGTGGCGTACTCCCCGAATCCAACTGCTTTCACAGTGAGGTGGTAGTTATTGAAGGGCACGTTCGGGATGGTGAACTTTCCCGCCTTATCGGTTGTCGCCGTGGTTTCGAATTGGCTAACCGGATTGTGAATGTCCACGACCGCGTTAGCAACGACGGCGCCGGATGGATCGATGATCGTCCCGGTCACGGAACCGCTTGAGGACTGGCCGAGCACAGGAAGTGAGTGACCTAAAAATCCAAGAAGTACGAATACGAGTGCTGTATGACGAAAACGCATGCATCCTCCGAGCGAGATCGCTCAAATATCGATGGAAGAAAAACAGGGTTTCTCCCGCCTCGGTGCGAATCTGGCGCGAGAAATCAACGATCAGGGCTGTTTGTTGAATCGAGGAGCTAGAGGATGGGAGGAGCGCGTGAAGCGAGTAGAGAACTGACACCATCGCGTAAGGCTTGTTCTTGAACGTGAATCAGGATCTCGGTCGAAGAGCATCCACTTTCGAAAACCGCGATAGGCCGGGCGACGCTCACAGCGCCCGAGCTGTGACAAACCGCGCATTCGTGAGAAGTTGTGTTGGAGGTGTCTTGATGAGTGGATTGGGAAATCTGGTGCGGCCCGGCTAACCACGACGGGGTTTCGGCATGCATCAATGGATGCACGCAGATATGCAAGAACAGCACCAGCGCGAATGCGCTCTTCGCTTTCAAATTATCGCATCCCCACAAGACAGCGAGTCATTATGGCCCTACTCGTATCCCAATTGCAAATTCTCCAGAAGGTACGAGAACGTCTATTGGCGAGCCAGAGGACCCGAGCTAGTAGTGAAAACGATATTTGACTTCAACATAAATCTCACGCGGAGCATTCCAGTGGAATCCTCCAAACGTTACGCTGTTGTCGTACTCCACTCTCCGGTTCGCGACATTCAGGGCGTTCAGGGATGCCGAGAAGCTCTCGCCGAATTCCTTGCCCAGGGAGAGATCAAAGGTCGTGTGTTGCGGCAGATAGTTGCCCGGATAGGGCTGTCCCGGAAATGCGTTGGCAAAACCTGATCCGTAGTAAACGTTCGTTGAAGCATAGGATCGCCACGGAAGCTCCATTTCTCCGCCCACATTCAAAGTATTGCGTTGGTCGTGATCCAACGGGGAGAGGCCTTCGGGCAAGGAAAAGTCAGTTAACCCTCCGGTGATTGCGCCGCCACCTTCGGCAATCTGATTGGAATAAGCGAGATGAAGTTGGCCGCGATGGGCAATGCGAGGAGATCGCAGCGTAACCTCCCAACCCCGGATCAACGCCTCTCCAATCGTAATGGGGAAGAAGAGATTCGACTCGCCGATATTGCTGTGATCGAAGAAATTCACTGCCCTGGTTCGGAATGTGTCCGCGTCCAGACTCCAACCACGCCACGGGATTATGACGCCGAATTGATGTTCTTCATCCCGTTCACCGCGAAGCGGAATGAATCCGAGATCGTTGGCGCTAGCGAATTGTTCCAGCGGACCGGAAGCTGTGAGCAACGGAGGGGCTTGGTAATAGTGTCCATAGAAGGCTCGGAAAGTCCAGTTTAGGCGGGGCACTGTGAGAGCTGCGCCAAATCGCGGACTGATCGCATTCTCGGAGACGCCTCCGCTAAAGTGTGTTGGGCGCATTCCAGCCATTAACGTCAGCCAGGGTGCGACTTTGAATTTGTCGTCAAGGAAGAATGCCGCGAGACTTCCACCCCGGTTTTCAGTGGTGGTGAATGCCGGATTGCCGCTGCCGTCATTAAAGATCGCACCAAAAAGCTCGTTATCGTGCTGATAAAAGCTGTACAGGCCAACCTGCAAATTGTTCCGGGCAACGTTGGCGGAAAAGCTCACCTGGCCGCCGCCATAGGTTGAACCACGGTCCTGAGTCGTGGCAACCGGAATGTCATACGGTGAGCTGTCGTAGTTCGCGCGGTTGTAGTGGAAAAACGGTGACACCGTCAGCAGATATCGCGAATTGAAGGTATGGACCCAAGAAAAATTGGCAATGGCATCAGACTCATGGTCGCCATCGCGAAATCCAATGCTCGGGTATTGGCCATCGACGGCATTGTTTTCAAGGTCGTCGGGATAAGGGTCGTAAGGAATCTGATAGTAGTCTTTACGCAGGGAGGTCACGAAACGCAACTGGTCTGATGGGTCCAGGTTGAAGATGAGGGATCCGAAACCGCCGTAACCGTTTGCAGCATCGTGGACCACCTGGGGAACAGGCGTCTGAATACCGAGATTGCTACGGTTGCCATTTACGCTCGCATAGTACGCAAAGCGCTGCGTGTGGCCACCCAGGTTGAACTGATCGTTCGTCTGATAGAAGTTTCCGGCACTCAGAATCAGTTCAGCTTCGTTGTTTCGTTCAAATCCTGTCCTGGGAACGATATTGAAAACGCCATAGGTGCGGTCTCCGAATTCTGCGCTGTAGCTGCCGCGATCAACCTCCATATAGTCGATGTCTTTCGGATCGAATTGTGGCCCAAGATTCGACGCAATGTTCGTATTCGGCACAGGCACACCGTCGATTAGCCAGCTTGTCTGGTGTCCTCCCCGAACATGCAATTGATCGTGTGTAACGTAGGATCCCGGAACGTAATCCGTGATCATCGCCAGACTATTCGTGCGTGACGCACCGGGGGTTCGATCAATATCGTGGCGGTCAAGCATCGTCGTAGGCGT
>JASLEQ010000137.1 GCA_030151135.1 Candidatus Sulfotelmatobacter sp.
GATCACCCGACCTGGTGTCGCAAATCATTTGCCAGTTGAAGCACGGGCATATGATTAAAGAAAAGGTGCGATGAGGTGCACCGTGCTTCACAAGTGCGCCAATCCTGACTGCTCGGAGAAGTTCCTCTTTCTCCACCAGGGAAAACTCTTTTGCCTGGCTCCGACTCCGGAGGTCGTCCGAACATCTCCCGCCGCACTGTTACCTCTTCAGGAGCGATTCTGGCTCTGTGACCGCTGCTCGGAAACGATGACGGTGATCTGGAGCGGCGCGCAGGCGAAGGTCATTCCGTTGCCTCCGCATGCCGCAAAGGCTGCACCCCAAATGGACAGGAAGCAAGCCCACCTGTCACAACATCGCCGTGCGGCACATGCCGGTGCTGACAGGGCATAGCTCGCAGAACCACGAGCGTCGCCGAAGCGGGAAGCATCGCGAATATTCCCGCAACGTCGAAAATGCCGCTTAGGCCTGCACAATCTTTTCGAGTGCCGGCCGGTTGCGGATCACCAGCGTCGAACCCTTGAGCTGAAGCAGTTGCCGCTTCTTGAATTCGGAGAACAGGCGGCTCACCGTTTCGCGCGTTGTACCGATGATCTCGGCAATTTCCTCGTGCGTCAGGGTCAGTTTGACCTGCAGAGTTCCGTCATTCTGAGGGCCTTTGGTCGACCACGAGAGCAGCAGTTTCGCGAACTTCTCCGATGGTGACGAAGCCAGCCCAAGCGTGCGGATCTCCTCGTACGCGGTGTAGTAGTTCCGGCTCAACTGCTCCGCCACGCGGAGAGAAACTTCACCATGCTCGCGCAAAAACTGCAACAGGGATTCGCGGGGAATGAAGTTCGCCTGCCCCGGTTCCATCATCTCCGCGGTCACCTCGTAGGGACGGTTCGAAACCACGGCATTCAGCCCCAGAACATCGCCCGCGTCGGACAACTTGGTGATGATAGTCTTGCCTTCGCGAGAGGAGGTGGAGAGTTTCGCTTTGCCGGCGCAGAGCACAAACACTCCGCGGGGCTGCTGTCCCTCGATAAACAGCATCGCGCCTTTGGGATAGACGGCGGTTGACTTGATTTCGTTGAGTCGTTGTCCGGCGTGAATGGAGAGATTGCAGAAAAGATGTTCTTCACGGACCGAGCAAGTCAGGCAGTTATCAAGAATATTAAGACCGTAAGGGGCGCGCATCTCGCTGCACCTCCGATGTGATTAGAGTGCACCGACGCACTTTTGGGTGTGATTATGGTCACAACCCGCTGTGATCGCGCATATGCGCTCCAACCTGCACTAAAGGCGTGTGATAGTGATCTGAGACACGGTTTGATGAAAAACTGCGCACATCATCCTTCCGACGTTACGAAAAAATGGCGTTTCGCATTCGGAGCAAGTCTGTGAGCAAAATATCCACAACACTCGGCTTGTCTCCTGTCGGGAAACTCTACACCGCTCCTCCTCCGCCGCGAGGAGCGTTGGAGCCATTGTTTCGTCCTCGTTCTGTGGTAGTGATTGGCGCCACAAATCGTCTGGACTCAGTCGGCCGGAACGTCCTCTCGAATCTTCTCGCCAGCAAGTCCCCACTCAAAATTTATGCGGTAAATCCAACCCACGAAGAAGTGCTCGGAATCAAGACGCATAAAAGGGTGGCCGACATTCCCCCTTCGCTTGATCTTGCAATCGTAGTCACTCCTGCCAATACCGTGCCGAAGATTATTGGCGAGTGCGTGGACGCGGGCGTGAAGTCTGCGGTCGTGATCTCGGCAGGATTTCGTGAGCAGGGTCGAAGCGGCGCCTTGCTGGAAGAGGAAATAGAAAAGCATCTCAGCCGGGGAGCCCTGCGGCTGATCGGCCCGAACTGCATGGGGTTCATGAATCCCACGATCGGCCTGAATGCCAGCTTTGCGAAATCGATGCCCAATAAAGGCAGCGTTGCATTCCTTAGCCAGAGCGGGGCGTTGCAGACAGCGATTCTCGACTGGAGCCGGAAAGAGCAGGTAGGATTCAGCGCGATCGTCTCGACCGGATCGATGCTCGACGTTGGTTGGGGCGACCTTATTTATTACTTCGGCGACGATCCGCATACCAAAAGCATTCTGATCTACATGGAATCCGTCGGCGATGCGCGCTCGTTCCTTTCTGCCGCGCGCGAAATTGCTCTCAGCAAGCCCATCATCGTGATCAAGGCCGGACGCTCAGAAGCGGCATCGCGCGCTGCCTCATCCCATACCGGAGCGCTCACGGGCAGCGATGACGTACTCGAGGCCGCGTTTCGCCGATGTGGCGTGCTGCGCGTGCAGAACATTGCTGACCTCTTTTATATGGCGGAGGTGCTCAGCAAACAGCCGCGTCCGCGCGGCCCTCACCTCAGCATCGTCACGAATGCGGGTGGGCCCGGTGTGCTCGCCACCGATGCACTGATGTCCACTGGCGGAGAATTGACGGTGCTATCCGATAACACCGTGGGCCAGCTCGACACTTTTCTGTCGCCCCACTGGAGCCGCAGCAATCCGGTCGACGTGCTCGCCGACGCCGATGCGGAACGCTTCGTCCGGGCGGTTGAGATCGTGTCAAAAGATGCCGCAAGCGACGGATTGCTCGCCATTATCGCGCCCCAGGGACTTGTCGATCCGTCGCAAGCCGCCCAGCTGATGGCGCAATTAGCGCATGCATCAGACAAGCCGCTCATCGCGAGCTGGATGGGAGGCGACGGCGTCGCCGAAGGCACCGCGGTCCTTAATACCGCTGGTATCCCGACATTCTCCTACCCCGATACCGCGGCGCGCGCCTTCACCTACATGTGGCGCTACACCTACAACCTGCGGGGACTCTACGAAACCCCGGCGGCTGTCGAACAAGCGGAAATTGCGCCAGCCGTTCGAAAGCATGTAACCGAGTTCATCCAGCAGGTTCACGGTGGCGGCCGCACTCTGTTGAACGAATACGAATCGAAGCAGCTGCTGGCATCGTATGGCATACCGGTGGTTGAGACCCGGAGCGCCGCGAATGAGGATGACGCCGTCGCGATTGCGCGCGAGCTGCAATTTCCTGTCGCCATCAAGTTGCTATCGAATACCATCGCGCACAAGACGGATGTTGACGGAGTCCGCCTGAACCTTCGCAATGAAGATGAGGTGCGAGGCTCCTTTAGGTCCATTCAGGCTGCGGTGGCCGAACGGACAGGGCCAGAACATTTCCTTGGCGTCACCGTCCAGCCTATGATCCGGCGCACCGGCTATGAACTCATCGTGGGCAGTACGATCGACGAGCAGTTCGGGCCTGTCATTCTTTTCGGCTCGGGTGGTGTGATGGTTGAGGTGTATCGCGATCGCGCCCTGGCTCTGCCACCGCTGAACACAACCTTGGCGCAACGCCTCATGGAGCAAACCAGGATCTTCACCGCGCTGCGCGGCCTGCGCGGACGCAAACCGGTGAATGTAGAGGCGCTCGAACAAGTGTTAGTTCGCTTCAGCCAGCTTGTGCTGGAACAGCCGTGGATCAAGGAAATTGACGTCAATCCACTGCTGGCGACCCCCGACGCTCTGATGGCACTCGATGCCCGAATCGTAGTGCATGGTGCCAATACCACTGCCGCAACCCTGCCTCGCGCAGCCATCCGGCCTTATCCGACCCAATATATCTGGGACTGGACACTCAAAGACGGCACGCCGGTGACGATTCGCCCGATCCGTCCTGAAGACGAGCCCCTCATGGTCGAATTCCATCACACACTTTCCGAACGCAGTGTTTACCTCCGGTACTTTTGTTCTCTAAGCCTGAGCGCGCGGGTTGAGCATGAACGATTGGTGCGTATCTGCTTTGGCAGTTATGACCGCGGATTCGCGCTTGTGGCTGAACGCAAGAATCCGGACAACGGAATGCGGGAGGTCATCGGCGTTGGACGATTCAGCGCTATCAATCGCGGCGAAGCGGAAGCCGCAGTCCTTGTGTCCGATCGTTGGCAGGGCAAAGGCCTGGGGACCGAGCTACTCGCCGGGGTCGCACGCGTGGCGCGACAAGAAAAGTTTCGTCAGCTTTGCGGAGAGATCCTGCGCGATAACCTTCCCACCCAGGCGATCTTCAAAAAAGTGGGATTCACGCTGCGCCCGATGCAAGATCCATCCTCGATCTCGGCGCGCCTGGAACTCTGAT
This sequence comes from Candidatus Sulfotelmatobacter sp., assembly GCA_030151135.1. The sequence goes on from JASLEQ010000137.1 coordinate 4,136, forward strand.
TTTTTCATCCTTTAATGATCAGACGGTGGCGGGTTTCGAAATCTCTAGCTGTGGCTCGAATTTGAGCGTGGTTCCGAGCGCGCGCGAAACCAGACACAGTTTTTCCGCCCGTTTCAACAAATCCAAAGCGCGTTCGCGTTGCTCGGCTGAACCGATTTTCAGATTCGGTCGGACCACAATCTGGCTGAAGGTGTAACCGGAATCCGCTTTTCGCACGGTGCCGCTGGCCTCAACCTGCAGATCCGTGAAATCGAATTCGGCTCCGCCGGCGATGGCGCGTAGCGTCGTCGTATAGCATCCGGCGACCGCGGCGAGCAGAAGCTCCTCGGGCGTCCAACGTCCTTCCAGTCCGCCAAACTCGGTGGGTGCGGTGAAGTGGATTGCGTTCGGAGCGGAATCGGACTTCGCGAGTCCCGTGCGCCCCGACGTCCACCATGCTGCGACTCGATATGCGTGTTCTTCGGCCATAGCTCCTGCTCCTTGAATTCGTTAGTCGTAACCAGCGGAGATGAATAATTCTGTTCTGGCTCTTGGTTCGCAAATGCGGCGTGGGTTACGCCGCCCCTTCTTTGGAAGAGATGCCGCGTTCGCGTTCGATCCTGTCAATTTGCGCTCGCAGCCATTGCTCCAAAGCCTGTTCCATTTCGAACTGGCTGCCGGTTCGATACAAATCTTCAACGGATTTCTTGTCCGCCGTGAGTTGGATAAACCGGCAAGGAACGCTCTCTTTTTTTTGCCCATCCAACACAAACTGCTCCAACAGGCAGCTCTCGCACGGCTGGGAGTGGGAGGGATCGCAGAAATTCGGGCACGTCGGAGAATCCTCAAAAATCGCCGGCGCCCTCCATGGAGAATGAGGGGATCGACCATACCCACCGTCGAGCAGGAAGCTCAATTCAAATCGAAGTACATCCAGAACGTCGCGTCCATCCTGAGCCATAGGGCACCTCTGTTGCGTGTCAGAATGCCAGAGGGATGGGTACGACACCGTAAGCTTGGTCACCAGGAATTGTGATCCGAGTCACAATGAAATCACGGCTACCTGAGCAGGGTGGGCAGGTTTGGCCCACTTTCTCATAATCCTCGAAAACTGGCGGCGTGACGAACATCACATCCTCGTGTGACCACCGTCATGAGTTTCGCGTTTACCAGTCTTGGCCGGATCCCGCACCGGCAGCCCTCAAACCATGTGTCTCGCCTCTCATCGTTCGAGTTCTTTGTGACATGAGAGCGTGGTCCGAAATCACAAGTCGAACAGGAAGCATGGCTGCGAATCCAAAAGTAAAACCAAGGCGAGATCTGCTCGCGGGGCTGAATCGATAACCGAATTCGGCAGACTACCTCAGGGCTCGTAGGCGCAACAGGGGTCCGCCGCAAAAAGATCGCCGGTGGTGGCGTAAGCGCGAGCACGGGAACCTCCGCAAACGTTTCGAACCGGACAGCGCCCGCACTTCCCTTTCAACCGCGAAACATCACGGAACGAGGCAAAAAGCGGTGACTCGCAATAGATTTCAGCCAGCGATTGCTTTGTCACGTTTCCAGCGGAGAGCGGAAGAAACCGGCTTGGATATACCTCGCCCCGGCAATCGATAAATACGAATCCTTTGCCGTCATCCACACCCCGTGGCGCATAGGGAACTGCAGTCGCTTCCGTCAATTCGCCACGCGATTCCCGCACACGCTGCTGGAGCACATACCGTTGATATGGCTGGCCTTCGGTGGTTTTGATCTGGAAGTTGCAGCGTCTTGAAGCCGCATACAATGTGGCGAAGACCTTCTCATGCTCTTCAGCGCTGATCATTTCACTGGATTCCTCCCTCGTGGAGGGAACCGAGAAGAACACATTCCACAGGCTCACATCCAGGCGCGTGAGCAGTTCGATCAATGAATCTATGTCCTGGCAGTTGCGCCGTGAAAGCATCGTATTCACCTGCACCGGAAGCTGTATCTCGTGGCAAATGCCGATCCCTTCGATCGTTCGCCGATAGAGTCCAGGAGTGCCCCAATAACGGTCGTTGAGCCCCGGCATCGATCCATTCAGCCAGAAAACCAACCTCATCACTCCGCAAGATTTCAGGTCTGCGATCATCACAGGATCAAGCTTGATCGATGGCCGCACAGTCACCGACGTTCGAACCGAGTGTTCGGAGGCGAACTCGATGATGGGCAACAGATCGGGCCGCGAAAGCGGATCGCCCCCAACCAGCGCCAGCAGCGGAACGTGCATTTCGGCGATCTGCTCGATCAGGTGAAAGCTTTCGGCAGTAGAGAATTGCTCCAAGTCCCGCCGAGTTTTCCGTCTTAGCGACGCCGGCTTCCCCGACTTGGACGTTGCGATCTCCCAAGTCACCTGCAGCGGACGCGACCGATATCCCGAGGTCGCCGAGACCGCAGACGCTTGCTCGGCATGCCTTTGCCGCCAGATGGTCCGCGGTTCGCTGGACGCTTGCGCGCTGAGATCGGAAATCGTTGGCATGGCGTAATCCTAGGAGTGGGAGTGTTGGCCGAGCAATGCCGAACTACACAGAAGCGCGTGATAAACATCACAAATCAGGAGGGATAAGGATGTGATCCACGTCACATGGGCGAGTGACTTCTGCCATAGGGCCGCTTCTCCCTCCATGCGAACCTACCGCTGCGAGTGAGTTCTCAGGGTACTGGGACTTGAGCACAATCACTCCCCGTCCTGTCATGGCAGCTGGATGGGAGTGAGGCATCGAGCGTCCCTGCTCTGTGATATCGTGCCAACGAAATTTGTTCCTCAGGAGGAAGTAACACTATGAAACGAGTTCTTGTAGCCGTGTTGCTGAGCGGTCTACTGGCGGTCTGTGCCTCACCTGCATTGGCCGACGATGCCGCAGCCACTTACAAAGCCAAATGCGCTATGTGCCATGGCGCCGATGGCAAGGGCGGAAAAATGGGAACCCGTGATTTCGCATCGACAGATGTGAAAGCCGAAACCGATGCCCAGTTGACGGACATCATCACCAAAGGTAAAGGCAAAATGCCTGCCTACGGCGGCAAGTTGGGCGATGCCGATATCAAAGGCCTCGTCACCTACATCCGTGGGTTAGCGAAATAGAAGCTTTGGCGAAGTAACGGTCCCAGGGCGGCCTGGCACACAGGCCGCCTTACTCAATCGATCCAATTTGAGGAGATAGGCGGGTGAGAGTATGTCCACGCGAATACGAGAGAGATTTTTTGCGCCTGGAGTCGTCCTCACTCTCGTTCTAACCGCAGCATCGCTCCTCGCTGCCACCAAGAAAGACCCTCCCAAACCTACCGCGGACGACTGTCTCGCCTGCCACAGCGACGCCACTTTAACGCACGACGTTAACGGCAAAGCAGAAAGCCTCCACGTCGATCCCGACAAGTTCAAGGCCTCCATCCACGGCGGCATGTTCACCTGCGTCGATTGCCACACAGACGTAAAAACGTCTCCGCACGAAAACACGCCGAAGAAGATCACCTGCGCGACCTGCCACGCCGACGAGCAAGCCGCCTACGAAAAAAGCTTCCACGGAAAAGCCGTTCAATCCGGCGACGCCAATGCCGCCAAATGCACCGATTGCCACGGAAGCCCTCACGAACTTCTTCCCGCCAGCGATCCCAAGTCTCGAGTGGCGCACATCAACATTCCCGGCACCTGCGGCTCATGCCATGGCCAGCAATTCGCCATGGCGAAAGATGGCCTCAGCGTCCAGATGGTCGCCTCCTACCAGCAAAGTGTCCACGGACACGCCGTCGCCAACGGCTCCGAGAAAGCAGCAGTCTGCACCGATTGCCATGGTGCACACGATATTCTCGACGCCAAAGATCCCAAATCGCCGATCTTCAAATTCAACGTTCCTCTGACCTGCGGCAAGTGCCACGAGCAGATCTCCAAAGAATTTCGGCAGAGCATTCACGGAACGGCTGTCGCGCAAGGCAACTGGCAAGCCCCGGTCTGTACCGATTGCCACGGCATCCACTCCATCAAATCGCATACCGATCCAAGTTCTCCAGTCTCGGCGCAAAATCTCGCGCAAGCCACCTGCGGACGCTGCCACGAAGGCGTGCGCCTCTCCCAGGAATTCGGGATTCAGGGCCGCAGGGCCACAACTTATCTGGCGAGCTATCACGGTCTGGCTTCTCGCGGAGGCTCGCAGATCGTCGCCAACTGCGCCAGCTGCCACGGTACGCACAGCATCTTCCCGTCAAGCGACCCGCGCTCCACGATCCATCCGTCGAACTTGGCGAAGACCTGCGGCCAGTGCCATCCCGGCGTGACCGAGAAATTTACCGCCGCCAAAGTTCACGTGGACGCGCCGCTTTCCGCAGACATCGGCAGCAAAGCCGTCCGTTGGATCCGATCCTTCTATCTCGGCATGATCTTCGCCGTGATCGGCGGCATGCTGCTGCACAACTTCATCATCTGGCGTTCCAAGCTGATCGCGAAACGCAAAGAGCAAAATCATTTCGTCCTGCGTATGCCAATGCGTTTCCGCCTGCAGCACGCTACCTTGCTCCTCAGTTTCTTCTTGCTGGTGCTGACTGGATTCGCCCTCAAATTTCCCGATTCCTGGTTCGCCTCTATGCTCTCCCTCGGAGAGCGTATGCGCTCTCTCGTCCACCGCATCGCAGCCGTCGCCCTGATCAGCGTCAGCCTCTACCACATCCTCGACGTCATCATTTCCCGCGAAGGCCGGCAATTAGTTCGTGATCTCTTTCCGACACTCGACGATATCCGCGGCGCGTGGCAGAATCTCAGCTACTACCTGGGACTCTCGCGAAATAAGCCCGACTTCCCGCGCTTCAACTACGCGGAAAAGGCGGAATATTGGGCTCTGGTTTGGGGCATGTTCGTCATGGCCGGAACCGGAATCATGCTCTGGGCAAAAGTTTTCTTCGGAAACCATTTGCCGCGCTGGTGGCTCGACATCGCTACCGCCATTCATTTCTATGAAGCCATATTGGCAACGCTCGCGATCCTGGTCTGGCACTTCTACCAGGTCTTCCTCGATCCGGATGTTTATCCGATGAACTGGGCCTGGTGGGACGGCAAGATGACCGAGCATCACTACCGCGAAGAGCACGGACTCGACTCCGCAACCTTATTCCGCAGCTCGCGCGAACAGGCAAACGAGCAAGAAAACGAAAAAGAAATGACCGAGGTCCAGCATGGAGATTGATAAAACTCCACCGGCAGAAGACGTTCCACCGCAGAAGTTGCGCTTGCTGATGCGCAATCCCATAAGTCTTGCCGGCGTCGCCTTGTCGATCGTCAGCCTCGCCAACATCTTCTTGTTCTTCCTGATTGATCAAATCGCGACCCGGCCCGGACCGTACATCGGCATCCTCGCCTACATGGTGTCTCCGGCGTTTCTCGTGCTGGGCCTGTTGATGGTCCTCACCGGAGTATTGCTGCAGCGGCGACGCAAGGTCGACCCTTCTGCGTTCTATCCTCGCATTGATCTAAATGATCCCGCGCAGCGCGGCGCAGTCGTGTCGTTCATGACATTCCTTGTAGTCTTCGCAGTCGTCAGCGCCGCTGGAAGTTACAAGGCATACGAGTTCACCGAGTCCGTTCAGTTCTGCGGACAGCTCTGCCACACGGTGATGAGTCCGGAATATACCGCCTATCAGCTCTCCCCTCACGCGCGCGTCGCTTGCGCCGAATGCCACGTTGGACCGGGCGCGACGTGGTTTGTGAAGTCAAAGTTGTCGGGAAGCCGCCAGGTATTCGCCGCCATCTTCAACACATTCCCGCGCCCGATTCCGACACCAGTGAAGAATCTGCGTCCGGCTCAGGAAACCTGCGAACAGTGTCACTGGCCGAAAAAGTTTTATGGTGGACAGCTCAAAGTCTTCTCCCACTATGCCAGCGACGAGAAGAACACCCTCCGCCAGATCCGCATGATCATCAAGACCGGTGGAGGCGATCCCGCAACCGGAGCGCCGGAAGGCATTCACTGGCACATGAACATCGCCAACAAGATCGAATACGTCGCTGCCGACGAGAAGCGCCAGGTCATTCCTTATATTCACGTCGAAGATCTGCAGGGACGCGTGACTGAGTACTACGCCAAAGATTCCACGCTGACGAAAGATCAGATCAAGGATCAGATCGCGAAAAACGGCGCGCATCGCATGGACTGCGTCGACTGCCACAACCGCCCGACGCACATCTACGTTTCCCCCGATCTCTCCGTCGACCAGTCATTGCTCGCCCGCCGCATCGATACTTCCCTGCCCTCAATCAAGCAGGAAGCCGTAACGGTGTTGACTGGCGATTACAAGACGACTGACGCCGCCATGCAAGGCATCGCCGGCGGCATTCAGGATTATTACGAAAAGAAATATCCCGACGTCTCGAAGACCAAGCAACTCGAGATTCGCAACGCAGTCACCGAAGTGCAGGCCATCTTCAAGCGCACCACTTTCCCCGAGATGCGTCTGAACTGGCAAACCCATCCCAACAATCTCGGACACTTCTATTCTCCCGGATGCTTCCGCTGCCACGACGGACAGCACGTCTCCGCCGACGGCCGCGTCATCAGCCGCGACTGCAACCAGTGCCACACCATGTTGTCGCAATCCGAAGGCGCAACCGCAGTAGCAGCCGCACCGGCGGCGAACTTCCAGCACCCAGTCGACATCGGCGATCTAACGCAAGTAAACTGCGCCGACTGCCACACAGGCGGCAACGGCCCGTAAGATAAATGCAGTTCCTCATAGGAGCGCCGTCATCCTGAGCGCAGGCGCTTTTCAGCCGCAGCGAAGGATCTTGCGTGGACTGCATCGGCACCCAGGGGAACGGATCTCGCACCCAACCGTTTCACATCGCATCTATCCCGTCCGGAGTCATCCTGAGCGCAGGCGCTTTTCAGCCGCAGCGAAGAGCCTGCCCTGAGCTGACGGGCGAAGGGATCTCGCGCGGATCCGTTCAAAGCATCTCCCTCGACCGGAGTCATCCTGAGCGCAGGCGCTTTTCAGCCGGAGCGAAGGATCTTGCGTGGACTGCATCGGCACCCAGGGGAACGGATCTCGCACCCAACCGTGTTCACATCCCATCTCTCCCGTCCGGCGTCAACCTAAGCACAGGCGCTTTTCAGCCGGAGCGAAGAGCCTGTCCTGAACTGACGGGCGAAGGGATCTCGCGTGGCGAGTACCTGCCGACGGGTAACAAACCAAAGTCATTTTCCACGCGTCTTCGCCAAGCCATAAGGAGCGATAGGAGGGGTGTCATCCTGAGCGGAGCGGACGCAACGCAGGAGCGGCCGCGCAGTCGAAGGATCCCTATCCCGCTGGGCACAGTCGAAATGGATGCCCCACCTGTCCCTACCTTTGCGAGGCGCGGGAACACCTTCTCTCAACTTTCGGCTGCACTTAGAAGAGATCAGACTCCCTCGTGCAAATATCGCATTAGAGGATCGGCATCGCAGACGGGACCTCGCTAGGTATTCTCCCTACATCCGACTACAACAAACACCTGATTACGCTCTGCCACCAATTTGATAATTTCCATTCGCAGTTCGCTTCCCGCAGTCCCGGCCCAAACAAAAATTCTCTTTTCGACGCGTCCCCATGCTTCGTCGTTTTGCTCTTGCTGCGCTCGCCCTCGGCCTGTTCACTGCCGCACCCTCCAGCCACGCACAAATTCCCAGCTACACCGCAGCGCAGATAACCAGCAACAATACCGCCGCATGTAGTGCCCCTAACTACGGCCTGCAACTTTCGACCAACAACGCTCCGGCCTACTGCGCGGACGTTTTCCGTGCTCGGTATCGCTTACCTGTTATGGCGGACCACCACCTTGGCAGCCGTTCCCTGGCGGGTGGAAGGACGATCAATTACTCACATCCCCCAATTACATCCTAACTCCGTACCACGACCCATCGCCGGCAGGCGACGCAACGGAAAATCCGCCGGGAAACTGGAATATTTCGAAAGGTCGCATTCCATCGATCCACTATGGCACTCCGCCGCCATTTGAGGGGGACATGCACACGCTCATGTACGGCGGGAACTACAGCATGACCGGAACGCCAACCAAGATCGTGGTGCAACTTCAGGGATGGTTCTGCAACGGAGTACTGAACGAAGGCGACTGTTCGACTGAATCAGACTACACACCGGACGGGGGCTATCAGTACGTGAACCAATACTACGGCCACGCTGATGTCCAGTACACGGGCTGGAATCCAGACGTCGCCAACGCCCGCGTAATCGACATCTGGGACCGAGGCGGTGACACTCTTGCCGTGGATTGGTATGGCGGTCCAGACGATTGCCCGCCGCTTCCAAGCACCGCAGACCCCCAATACACCTATACCAACCCCGGAAACGTCTACACCCATTACTGCGACTCCACCGATACCGCGACCGGCAACAAATTCGGCGATGACGACATCGGATCCCAGAATGTGATGACAGCTCTCCAGAATGCCCTCCCGGCCTATCGCCCGGGCTCAAAAATGGACATGTTTCTAATCATGGACCACAACGCGTGGACTTGGGATTGCGGGCCGAAAACTTATGGCACATTCCAATACAACGGTGTCAATGAACCCTGGTGTGCGGCCGGCAAGATGATCAACGATCTAGAATATCTGAAGAACACTTACTATAAACCGAACGGGCAAGTCTCTTCGACTTATACGACTTTCGGAAACTCCCCTAACAACTTCCCCATCATTGCATTCTTTCAGAACGATGGTTTTGGCAACCCGACCGCCCCAAATGACTTTTCCCAATGTGACACTCTTGGGAACTGCGTCTACAACTCATCCAATGGAGAAGAGCAGTTTTGTAGCACCTCGCAGGATTGCTTTCAGCAGGTTTATAAGCAAGTACGCGGCGCAGCAGACCAACTATTTGGCACCAACAAATACTACTTCATCTTTGTGAACAATAGCGGCTGCCCAAACGGGCAGGGTAATTCGAACACCGCACATTGGTACTCGGACGGATGCTACGCATGGCCCGGCCCTTGGACCCCGACCGACCACAACGTAGATCAAGTGAACAACAACACGCAGCTTTATGACTATTGCGTGGGAAC
>JASLEQ010000489.1 GCA_030151135.1 Candidatus Sulfotelmatobacter sp.
CTGTCGGCGAATCCATAGTACCCGCGGTAACCAATTCGGCCTCATCATTGTTTCAGTGTTCACTCGGAACTTCCTTTCATCGAAGGACGACATTCCTCACAATCCGGATCCGTTTCCCGGGCTGGAATTCACGTCTAGCCATGCAAGGAGACGACGTATGCTTCCGCTGGCTAGAGCAACGCTGGAATCGGCTGCCCCGTAGTAGAGGTGAATGGTATCCCCATCCGCGCCTATGGTCTGGCCACATGGAAATACGACATCATTCACATCTCCGACGCGCTCATACGGAGCTTCGGGACCAAACAACCATGCCCCGCCACGCTGCAGGCATACCTCCGGGCGCTCGAGATCAAAGAGCGCAAGGCCGAGACGATAGATGCTCCCCGAGGCCGTCTTCCGTACTCCGTGATAGATCATGAGCCAGCCTCGAGGTGTTTCAATGGGCGGAGAGCATAGCCCGATCTTGTTTGCGTCCCACCATCCTCCGCGGCGCGCCTCGAGGATGACCTTATGGCTGCCCCAATGTCGCAGATCGGGTGAGTAAGAGATCCACATGTGAGCGCCGGTCGTGGTCATTGGGCGATGGATCAAAGCCCAGTAGCCATTGATTCTTCTTGGCAACAGAGCGGCGTCTTTGTCTTCAGGCGGCATGATCACGCCGAATCGTTCAAAGTCTCGAAAGTCTTTGGTCAGCGCCAGAGAGACGCCCGGACCCCCTCGCGCAAACGAAGTGTATGCCACAGCATATTGCTCGAGTTCCGGGACGTAGGTAATGCGCGGGTCTTCGATGCCCCAGATTTCCTCGGGGTACTCCTTGGGACGCGCCGTCATCGTTGGCTGGGCATCGATACGCCATCTGTCGATTCCATTCTCAGAACGAGCTGCGCACAGGTGCGATAAGCCAGTACGGTCTTCCACCCTGCAAAGCAACAGCGTATCCCCATCGTCTAACCGCACCGCTCCTGCGTTGAAGACGCTGTTGATGGGATAAGGCCAGTTTTGCCTGCTAAGAATCGGATTACCGGAGTAGCGTGTAAACAAAGGAAGATCTGCACACGGTTCCGGCTTCGAGTTTTCTGTAGCGATGGCCTCAGGCACTGCCACTGGATTAATAAGTGGATTCAAAAGGAGATGCTCATTTCGTCGTGGGGTTTTTCTGCGTTGATCACGTTGACCGCCTGCATTTCCAGCAGGGCCATCAAGAACGAAAGGGTTGATTCGGCCCCTTGATTTTCATTGACACGGTCGGGATGAAGCCCATCTCTACATCCGCCCGTGTTTGCGTCGTACAGCGGCGCGTTCAGGTCGTTCTTACCCAGGAACCAATTAAAGGCACGACGAGCTTCGTCGATCCAGTGCCTTTCGCTCGTCAATCTGTATGCCTCAAAACAAGCAGAGACCGTAGCACAGGCTTCGACTGGCTGCTGATCAAAGCGAGTCTTCTCCGTATCCTCGCTGAAGGTTCCGGCGGAGCCAATGGGCACAAAGATCTCTCTCTGACCGCATTGCTGAACAGAAGCAAGCCATTCGAGGGACTCGATTCCCACCGCGATCATTCTCTTGTTGTTGCTGCGCCCGCCGGCCAACAGGAGAGCCTGGGGCAGCCTTGCATTGGAATACGACAAGCTCTTCTCAAACCACTGCCACGTCCCAGAGTGACTGTGTTCGTAAATGTTCAGCAGGCGATCGGCGAGCGAGTTACGGATTCCTTGCATGGCTCTGTCGCCAGGGAACCAATCGAGATAAGCCTGCAACCCGAGAACACTAAATGCCCATGCCCGCGGACTTGTGAACCTCAGTATGGCGGGGACGGCGGCCTCAAACAGTCGCCCTGCCGCACCGCGCAATCCGGAATTCTGCGAGTGGCCAAGCACCGTGCCCAGTCCCCATAGCGCGCGGCCATGGCTGTCTTCCGAGCCTATCTCCTCGAGCCATTTGCGATCGTACCCCAGAAAATTCCTGAATCGTCCGGTATCAGAGTTGAATGCGAACCAGAGAAAGGCCAAGTACCGGTGAGAGAGGCTCGGCGACTCCGCCCTGCGCTCGACCGCAGGGTTCTGATCCAGATGAGTAGACACGATGAGCGCCCGCGCGTTGTCGTCGGTCGTGTAGCCTTCGCGAGTATTGGGCACAGAGAAGATGGCATGCTGCAACATGCCGGTGTCGTCGGTCATGGCCAACAAATGAGCCGTGTTCAGCACCGGCAAGCGATCCATAGGCACCAGCGGAACCGCGCCGACATCGTCCGGTTGAGCAGCTCGCGGCAACAGCGAGCGCTCAAATCGTGCGCGTTGAAAGCTCGCCATGTAAGCCCGTGCCGTCTTCGGCCAGGTCGTTCCACGGGAGTGAAGATAAGCACGCTTGCGCATGGCATGGCGCTCCGCATCATTTTCAAGCAGCGCCACAACAGCCTCCGCTATAGCATCGGGACTTTCAAAAGGTACGATTATGCCTCTCTTGTCAGCGAGCAACTCCTTGGCGTGCCAATAAGGCGTGGATACGATTGCTTTGCCTGCGCCCAGTGCGATAGCCAGGGTGCCTGATACGACCTGCGCTTCCTGCCGATAGGGAGTAATGTAGATGTCCGCGGCACCCACGTGTTCCACCAGTTCTTCCGCACTGACAAAGCGATTGTTGAGGATCAAATGGGAGGTAACACCAAGTTGGGCCGCCAGCGCCTGCAATTCCTGGCGATAGCGCTCGCCTTCACGTCGCCTGATATGCGGATGCGTTACACCGGAAACGATGTAGACCACATCCGGGTGTCGGCTGAGAATTGCCGGCAGCGCCCGAATGACATTCTCAATGCCCTTGTTTGGAGACAGCAGACCGAATGTAAGCAGAACTGGCTTGCCTTCAGTGCCAAACTTGTCTTTGAAGAAGTTGGGGTCCATGAACGGCAGATCCTGGACACCATGGGGGATCACATCGATTTTTTCGCCCGGAACTCCATACACGTCGCGCAACAACTGTGCCGCCAGTTCGCTCATGACAACCAGGCGATCGGAGAGCTGTGCAATCTC
>JASLEQ010000293.1 GCA_030151135.1 Candidatus Sulfotelmatobacter sp.
TCGCCGTTTGGCCGGGATAGTTCGTGAATGTGATGTAGTTCGCCGCCGTACCGGAATGCGGAAAATTCACTGACTCCTTGTAAACCCCGGATTCCACATACACGGTTGCGCCCGCAGTGACAGTGTTGGCGGCGTGTTGAATCGTGAGCCACGGCGCGGTATAGCTGCCGGAGTTGCTGTCGCTGCCACCCTTGGCAACGTAGAAGGACGATCCGGATTGAGCAAAGAGTATGTTCGAGGCGAAGAGGAGGGCGAGCGAAAGATACCTGAGAGTTCCCATCAAGGCTCCTTTCGATAAGCGGAACAGGGGTTAATCTTCCGGCAGAAGGTGATTTTGCCCCGGAGTCCCGCCGGAGGCACAGCTTAGGCGCGGTTACGATTAGTTGTCAATGATTATGTTTCATTGCGAACAGCGCAGACTGTATTTGGGACAGCTCAGGGCACCGCGGAACTCGCGCACCAGCCAAAAGGAGCGCCTAAGCTGAGGCGCTCCCTTCGTCGGTCGGTCTGTATGGCAGTTGCTTATCCGAGCTTCTCGAAGAACCGGCAGATCGTCTCGATTCCGCGATGGAAGTTCGGAATGTGGAACTTCTCGTTGGGTGCGTGGAGATTATCATCCGGAAGCCCAAAGCCCATCATCACGCTTGGAATGTTGAGCACGTCCTGGAAGTCGGTGACGATCGGAATTGAACCTCCGCTGCGTATGAACACCGTGTCTTTTTTGAAGGTGTCATGCAACGCTTGCGTCGCGGCCTCGATGTATTCGTTATCGGTGCTGACCACGCACGCCGGACCTTTGCTCCACACCTTCACCTTGGTATCGATGCCCTTCGGCGTATTTTTCTTCACGAACGCGAGGTACTTCTTCAGGATGTCGTCGGGATCCTGATTCGGTACAAGACGCATCGACACTTTCGCTTTGGCCTTCGCCGGGATCACAGTTTTCGCACCATCGGCGACAAAGCCTCCCGGCATTCCATGCACTTCCAAAGTGGGACGCGCCCAGGTGCGATAGAGAACGGAGAATCCCGGTTCACCGGTCAGCACTTTCGATCCGACTTCCGTCTTGCGATAGTGCTCCTCATTGAAAGGCAGCCGTTTCCATGCCTTCAATTCGGCAGCGGTCGGAGCCTTTACTCCTTTGTAGAAGCCCGGAATGAGGACCTTCCCCTTCGAGTCTTTCATTTTGCCGATCATCTCGATGAGCGCAAAGAAAGGATTCGGAGCCGCGCCGCCGTACATCCCGGAGTGCAGATCGGTTTTTGCGCCGTAGGCCTCGATCTCTGTGTAGACCAATCCCCGGAGGCCCACGCACAACGTTGGTAGATCGGGCGCGAAGAGTTCTGTATCGCACACCAGCGCAAAATCAGCTTTCAGTTTCGCTTTCTGCTTACGGATGTAATCGGCAATCGACTCTCCGCCAACCTCTTCTTCGCCTTCGAAGATTACTTTGACGTTGATCGGGAGCTTGCCTCCTCCAGCCTGCATCAGCGCTTCCAAGGCCTTGACTTCCATCCAGAGCTGGCCTTTGTCATCTACCGCGCCGCGGGCATAGATGTTGTTGTTGCGCTCAGTGGGCTCGAACGGAGGCGTATGCCATTCGTCGAGCGGTTCGGCGGGCTGGACGTCGTAGTGGGCATACATGAGCACAGTAGGCTTGCCGCTCGCATGCAGCCAGTCCGCGTAGATAAGCGGATGTCCCTTGGTGGGGATGATTTCGACATTCTCCAGGCCGATGCGGCGCAGTTCGCTGGCGATGTAGTCGGCTGCCTTCTTAATGTCTGGCTTATGTTGTTCGAGGGTGCTGACGCTAGGAATGCGGAGAAGGTCTTTGAGTTCGTTCAGGAAACGCTGCTGATTACTGCGGGCAAAATCGACTGCGGGAGAGGCCATAGCAATCCTTTCTAAGTTGTGCGATTTGGAACTGGGCAGGCATCGCAGAATTGCGGATCAGGAAACGAATCAGTATAGCGCTTTGGGCCAGGCATGTGGCGTGGTCACCGCAACAGCAATACCCATGACGGGACGATTTAAAATCTGCCAACGGAAAAGGCGCTAAGGTCCTGGCGGGGCTTTTTTCCCTCAATTACTTCGGCCATGAGGTCGGCTGTGATCGGCGCTAACAGGATGCCGTCACGAAAGTGTCCGGTCGCGGCATAGTAGCCCGGAACGGTGGTTTCCCCCAGAATCGGCAAACCATCTGGCGTTCCTGGCCGCAGGCCTGCCCAGTCCTCGAGGATCCGGGCATCGCGCAGTTTCGGCACCAGTTTCAAGGCCGCGTGATGTTGCCGCTGGATAGTTGAAGGGACTGTTCGCTTGTCGAACCCCGCGTCCTCGACGGTAGCACCGACCAGAAGGCGCCCATCGCTCCGCGGAATGAGATAGACGTTTGGCGTTCGCACGACGTGCTGCAGTAGCGTGCGTGATGGCAATAGCAGACAGAGCATCTGCCCCTTCACGGGTCGCGTTGGTATTGCCACTGGAGCAATCGAGCCGGCCCAAGCTCCCGCGCAGTTCACAACCTTCGGTGCAGCGAATGAAGTCCTGGTAGTGGTGACGCCCGTGACTCTGCCTTCCGATTGATGCACGGTGGTTACTTCATCTCCCGATGAGAAATCGACACCCCGGTTCTTTGCCGCCTTAAGCGCGGCGGTGACGAGCGCCCTTGGATCGACACTGCGCTCACTTAGATACACCGCGGTTGCGGTCGGTTCGGCCTCGGCCAGTTCGGGCTCGAGTTGAGATAAATCGGCCTTCGGAAAATCGGCCGCGTGCGATGCATGCTCGTCAGAGAGAAAGAGGATGGTTCCTTTGTCCCGAAGGTCGACTTTCGTTCCCGACTCGACCTCCAATTCGTACGCGAATTCCGGATACATGCGTGCGCTGGCAGCCGCGAGATCCTGCAGCGGTTGTGGAGTTTCGAGCGGGCAATCGACCAGCATGCCGCCGGCAGCATGAGATGCTTCACGTCCCGGCTCGCCACGATCCACTACCAGAACAGAGGCGCCACGTTTACGAAGAGGGATGGAAAGCGAAAGGCCGATGATACCTCCGCCAATAATGATGACGTCCCAGGTCTTCACTCCTGCATTTTACTTCCGCTTCGGGATGACGGCAGGTTCGTTTCTTCCCGCGTTATGCCAAAGCTTCGACGAATTCCGCAGTGTTTCATCAACGGCTTGAAATACGGGGGCAGGTGACAGGTCCTTTCCCGCTGAATAAAATGGCCCGATGAACAAGTTACTGGTTGGGGCGATGATGCTTTTGGCGATGGTCGCGATGACCGCGCCGAGTTTCGCGCAAAAGGACAAAGATAACGAGCCGACGTCCTGGATCTACTTTGCGGTCGTAAAAGATGACAACGGCAAACCGGTGCGAAACGCGGCCATTATTCTGCACCCGGTGAATGAGAAGGGAGGTCAGGAGCGTGCAGGAATGGAGCTCAAGAGCGATCCTGACGGCAAGGCGGATTTCGACGGAGTTCCGTATGGCGTGCTGCGCGTGCAGGTGCTCGCGCATGGATTTCAGACCTACGGAGAAGATTTCGATATTGCGAAACCAAAGACAGAGATCACGATCAAGTTGAAGCGGCCACAGGGACAGTTCTCGGTGTACGACGATAATGCCAAGAATCCCACGCCCAGGCAGGACGCTTCGTCTCCAGATCAGAAAAAGCCGAACTGAGAGTGAGCCAATTGGGAGCCATATGGACTACTTGCTGAAGACCGAACCCTCCACTTACTCGTTTGCAGATTTGCAGAAAGAAAAAACGACGATCTGGGACGGTGTGTCGAATCCCGCAGCGCTGAAATATCTGCGAGGAATGAAGCCCGGGGAGCGCTTAGTGATCTATCACACCGGGGACGAAAAGAGTGCGGTAGGCACGGCGAGTGTGATTTCCGTTGATGCGTCGGATGCGCACAATCCGCAGGTAAAAATCAAGGCAGGGAAGGCGATCGCTAGTCCGAAAACGCTGGCCGACGCGAAAGCCAGCGATATCTTTTCGGAGTCGCCGCTGGCCCGACAAGGCAGGCTTAGTGTCGTACCTCTGAACGAGGCCCAGTACAAATTCTTAACCGGCGATTGATTGCCCGACAAACGGACACGGCCCTGTCATCGAAAGTTCGCGATGACAGAGCCGGTGTCTTATCGGCTCGTTCAGTGCCTACGTATTACGAAGTGCGTTCGTCGCGGTGGATCAGTGCTGAATCCAGGAAATAGCCCAATCCAAGCGTGAACGGGATCGCGCCGAAAGCGGCGGCCATCATGGCGTCCGGTTCATAGCGGGCCAGAATGGTAAAAGCCAACATATACCCAACGGCTCCGGCCACGAGAAGAATACCGGCGCGCCGAGAGTGCGCTGCTTCGGAAAGCTCTGCATGCATTGGGATGCTGACTCCCCTCTGCATGGCCGCGAGCCGCTCTTCGGTGCGAAGCTTGCGAACTCGATAAAAGGTGTACATTCCTGGAACTGCCAGGAAGAGGCTGAAAAACATTACCACTGCAGCGAGACCGGTGAGTCCTTCCATGGTGATTCTCCTTCTCCCCTGCGCTTCCCGCATCCTCGGGGCTATTCTGCTTTCTGGTAAAAGGTACGAATCGCACCACAGGAAAGTTCCTGGATTATTTCGAAGCCGCCGGGGGGAATTTCCAGGATTAAGCAAATCTACAAAACGTAGAGATCGCCCGGGCCAGACTACTGGTCACCGAGCGATCCCAGGTGAAGTGGCGTCTAGCTACCGGTGATGGTGACCTTGACCGAAGCCAAACGGCGGCGTCAGGCCGGTGTAGTCGCCGATGACCTTGGCGTCATAAGGACCGTTGAGCATGTCGAAGCCATTTCCGGCAACGGCAATTTCCCCCTGGATCCATACGATGTTCTGGCTGGAATCGATCTCGAAGACCTGCATGTTGTACTGATCGCTAATCAGGATGTTGCCATTCATCAGCTGAACAGCCCTGCTGGGAGCGGGATTTGAGACGCTACCCATGCGGGCGTTAGTGTAGTAGCTCCAGAGCACGTTGCCGCTGGAATCGACATCGAGAATGCGGTTGTTTCCGCCGTCGGTGATGAGGGTAGATCCGTCGGGAAGGCGGCTGGCAAAAGCGGCAGCGTTCAGCTGAGTGCAGCCAGCGCAACCGTAACTCCATACGATCTGGTGCTTGCGGTTGACCTCGATGACGCGATTGTTACCTTCGTCGGCGATTAAGATGTCACCATTCTGCAGCAGTTCCGCGCTGTTGGGATTGTTGAGCTGATTGTAACTATCACCGGTCACGCCGGTCTGACCCTGCTGCCACACGATTTGTTTCGCCAGATCAACCTCGATGATGCGAGCGTTCGCCTGGTCCGTGATGAGGATATGAGAGTCAGGCAGCCATGTGTTCTGTACCGGGGTATTGAGTTGGTTCGGGCCCCAGCCTGTGACGCCGGCTTGTCCGTACTGCCAGATAATGTGACCGACTGGATCCACCAGCATCACCCGATTGTCGGCGCAGCCATTCGGACAATTGGGCTCAGCGCCGGCGGGGACGCCGGTTCCCGCTACCAGCGTCAAAAATCCGACTCGCTGTGCGTCGTTGACGCCTACCACCGAGTGGGGGCCGGCAACCCACGAGCCATCACCGAACTGCCAGACAATCTGATGATTTGTGGGATCCACTTCGATGAGGCGGTTGTTGTACTGGTCGGAAATCAGAATATTTCCAGACGTGTTGAAGTGGTTTCCCTGGGCCTGAGCAGTGAAAGTTCCTGCGGACAACAGTGCGAGCGTCACGGCCAAGTATTTAAAGCGAGAGAAATTCATGGCAATCCTCCGGAGGATTCCGCTGCCGCCCCACGACACGAAGCGATGGACTGGGGTCTTGCGGGACACGCCGCGCGATGGATGCGTGACAGAAGTAGTTTGCTTTGACCAGGAGAGGGGATTGTCAGGCGGGTGTCAAAAGGCTGTCACGATCTCAACACGATGGATTCATCGAAGGATGGCACGAAGCTCACGGCGCAGAATTTTCCCTGACGCTGTCTTGGGAACGACATCGACGAAATGTACTTCGCGAGGCTGCTTGTAATGGGTGAGGCGGTCGGCGACGAAGCCACAGAGCTCGTCTCTCATCCTGCCGCTCTCCACGAATCCATCGCGCAGCGCGACAAACGCAACGGGAATTTCGCCAGCGTCCGCATTGGCGCGTCCCACAACGCCGCACTCTTTCACGGCCGGATGCTCTAGCAATACAGCTTCAACCTCCGCGGGTGCAACGGCGAAGCCTTTGTACTTGATCATCTCCTTCCGGCGGTCGACGACACGATAAAAACCTTCCGCATCACGGGTGACGATGTCACCCGACCAATACCAGCCATCGCGCAAGACCGATGCGGTAGCCTGATGCTCCTTCCAGTATCCAAGCATGAACTGTGGTCCGCGCATCACCAGTTCGCCTGGGATTCCCGAAGGTGCCTCGGTAGCGTTTTCCGGCGTGTCATTGGGATCGATTTCGGATTGCGCCAGAACGCGGCAGTCGGTCAGGGCCAGCGGATGGCCGATCGAGTCCGGCCGGTATAGTGCTGGTTCCAAAAATCCAACGTGCGTCACCGGAGAGGCCTCGGTCATACCGTATCCCTGGCAAACCAGGATGTTCGTCAGGGCGGTGAATCTGCGTGGAAGTTCCGGAGCTAAAGGTGCGGCCCCGGATTTTACCCATCGAACTTTGTGCTCAAGCGGGAATAAGGCTGCTTCGGCAGCCTGGCACAAAGCATTCATCGCTGGGGGAACCAGCGGCATCATGGTGATTCCTTCTTCCACCAATAACCTTGTGAGGTGCTCCACGTTGAAGCGCGGCATCAACACGAGGGTTGCCCCGAGCACCAAAGCGGGGTTAAGCATCACGTTCAAGCCGTAGATGTGGTAAAGCGGCAGGAAGCAAAGTATCGTGTCGTGCGCGTGCATGGGGGCCGCATGTGGCCCCAGGAGTTGATAGATGTTGGCGACCAGGTTGTAATGCGAGAGCATTACGCCCTTTGGCAGTCCGGTGGTTCCACTGGAGTAGGGAAGCGCCGCCAAGGCACGAACCGGCGGTTGATCGGGGGCACTTGCGGCCGGATGAGCCCTGACTAGATTCGTGAAAGGTTCTGTTCCCGCGCAAACCTGTCTCGTGCTGTAGATTCGGCGAAGATTGGGTAGGCCGCCCAAATTGATGTCGTGCAAGTTTGGGCCATCCGAAACGAGAAAGACGGAACCTGAGTTCTCCAATTGGTAGCGCACTTCGCGCTCGCGATAGGTCGGATTCAGCAATGTGGGTGTTGCCCCGATGAGCTGGGCAGCATGAAAGGCGACACAAAATTCCCAAGAATTCGGTAAAAAGATCGCGACAACATCGCGAGGACGGACGCCCGCCGCGATCATTCCACCCGCAATTGCCTCTACGGTTTCGCCGTATTCAGCATAGGTGAGTCGGCGCCCGCAAGATGCGTCTACGACTGCGACTTTGTTTGGAAAGCGGCGACACGACTCCAGCACCAGGTCATGAAGAAAAAGATTGTGCGGGTCCGCGTACAGCTGGGTACGAAGCATGCCGGAAGGGATTGTAATTGAAGCCGACGTTTGCACGGAGTGCAGCTAACTGGCAAGTCTGCGAAGAAATTCCTGTTCGTCCATGTGGTACTTGAAGGCTTTGCGCCCGTCGATAAAAACTACGGGCACTTCATCATTGAATTTGCGTCGAAGGTCAAGATCGTCATCGACGTCGACTTCGCGCCAAGTGAATCCGCCCCGGCGCGCGAGTTTCGAAAGGCTCTCCTTGACCACCTCGCACAAGTGGCATCCTTTACGCGAGTAAACGATTACGTCGCGAGTGTCTGGCATGGGCGAGCAAGATTCTAGCGCGGCAGCCTGGAGGTTTCCAGCAGGAAAACCGCTGCTTTAGCACCTAAACGTTATTGTTAACTGCCGATCGGCAGTAGAATTCCTTGCATGCACGACCAAAGACCTTTGAAGGGAAAAACTGCGTTGATCACCGGAGCAGCGCGGCGGTTGGGCCGAGCTTCGGCTCTTGCGCTTGCCCGGGCGGGCGCCGACGTCGCCATCACATTTCTGAATTCCCGCAAAGAGGCCCGGGAGACGGTGGTAGACCTGTCCTCGTTTGGAGTTCGAGCTTTTGCCTTGCGCGCCGACGTGACTGACGAGAAGAGCGTACGCGACATGATGAACGAGGCAGGACGCGAACTAGGTCGAATCGACATTCTGATCAACAACGCGGCGAACTACGAGACCGCAGAATTTGAAAAACTTACGGTCCAGCAGTGGGATGCGATTTTCGCCTCAAATACCCGAGGTCCATTCCTGGTCACACGCGAAGCCTTGAAGTGGATGCGGCGCAATCGGGGCAAAGGAAGCGGTCCGGTGAAAGCGAAGATCATCAACATGGGGTCGCTTGGCGGCTTCAGGCCGTGGGCCACACATGCTCATTACTGTTCCTCAAAAGCGGCGCTGCACATGTTGACGAAAGTTATGGCCAAAGCGCTGGCTCCGGAAATCGCCGTGAACGCGGTGGCGCCGGGCATGATCGATCTGGGCGAGAAATCTGCGGCGGCATTCATGCGGCGTATGGCAAAGATTACTCCAATGCAGCGCAACGGTACCGGGGAAGAG
>JASLEQ010000295.1 GCA_030151135.1 Candidatus Sulfotelmatobacter sp.
GCAGAACGTTCGCGGGAGGCTGCGCACCAGCGACATCCTTCAAGAGAAGAAGGCTCGTCCCGGCTGCCGTACCGATGCCGATGTTTTCCAGAAATTTTCTGCGGGAGATTTCCTTGCTCATGAAGCCTCCTTCTGTCGCCCGGTTGCAATGTTACCTCTGAACGCAGCGCAGGTGTATAAGCGTTCTATGAACGTCTCAAGAAATGTTCTGATTACAGGCGCTTCGGGCGGCATCGGATATGAACTTGCGAAGCTTTTTGCGCGCGACCGTCACAATCTGATTCTCGTGGCGAGAAGCGCTGACAAACTTTCCCAGGTCGCGAAAGAACTGGAAGCTATGAGCGTCCGTGTCAAGACACTACCGCTCGATTTGACAGATTCTCCGGCTCCGAGGTCTCTGTTCGATCAGTTGCAGCGGGAGGGCGTTGCGGTCGACATCCTGATCAATAACGCCGGGTTCGGAGCGTATGGCGAGTTCGCGACGATGCCGGAAACAGAAATTCTTGGGCAAATCAGCCTCAACATCACTGCGCTCACTGAACTCTCGCGACTTTTTCTGCCCGCCATGGTGGAGCGGCGGTTCGGCCGCATCATGAACGTCGCGTCTACCGCCGGATTCCAGCCCGGTCCGCTGATGGCTGTGTACTACGCGACGAAAGCTTATGTGATTTCTTTTTCAGAGGCGATTGCAAATGAAGTGAAGGACTCGGGCGTGACGGTCACGTGCTTTTGTCCCGGGGCAACGCACACTGGGTTCGCGAGCCGCGCCGGGAATGACAAAACACGCGTCTTCAAGCGTGCCGCGGTGATGCCCGCGGATAAAGTTGCGCTTGATGGTTACCGGGCGGTAATGGAAGGGCGCACGCTCGCGATCAGCGGTATGCAGAATTGGCTAACCGCACAATCGACGCGGTTCGCTCCGCGAAAGCTGGTCACCGCCATATCCCGCTGGGTCAGCGAAAAAGCGGAGTCGTAACCCTGCCCGCCTCGCGTGCTGTGACGGTAGTCACATTCGATGATCGGCATTTGGTATGCCTTTACAAATCCCGGATCTTGTTTTGCAAATCTTTACCGTTAAGCGTGATATCGTTGGCGAGAAAAGCGCGTCAAATCGCTACGTCGCGGGTTTAAATAACTGAACTCGCCGCATTCGGAAGCGCCACTCCTTCCCCTGGGCTTTCGAGAGGAGGTGCCACATGATGTGCCTTCGCTCATTGATTTCCCCCAACTCACAAATCTTCAGAGCCGTAAAAAAGACGGCTTATTCGATTGCTGTCATCACCATTTCAAGCGCGTGCCTGGCCCAGAATACGGCCGGCACACAGGAACAAACGTCTTCCCCAACGGAGGCGCAATCGTCTCACTCCAGCACCGTAACTATTCCGGCGGGTACCAACATTGCGCTCGTGCTGACCCATCCGATTCAGAGCCGGTATGTGCATCGCGGAGATGACATCTACGCGCAGGTCACTTTTCCGGTGGAATCGGGAAACGAGGTAGTGATTCCGGCGGGTACGTTCGTGCAGGGTAAGGTGGACAAGTTGCAAACGAAATCGGGACGCGGGGAGCTGCATCTCCAGTCGGCGGCGATCACCTTTCCCGATGGTTATATCACCCCCGTCGAAGGACCGATCACGTTGGAGACCAACCAGGGGTACGCGCTCAACGATCCGGGCGCGCGGCGATTGATCGGCATGTTCGTACTTCCGGCCGCCGGGGCAGGCCTGGGCGCGTTGATCGGGCATTCCGTCGGAAAATCTGATTCCACGACCACCACGGCATTCCCGCCGGGATGTACTGGGCCTCCGCCATTTTGCACCACGACATCAACGCCGACGTTTGGGACCAAAGGAAGAGACGCCATCATCGGCGCAGGCATTGGAGGCGCGATCGGAGCGGTTGGTTCCATGACGCTGCTCTTCAGTTCGCGACATTTTTTTATTGATGTGGGCTCACCGGTTGAGATGACTTTGGAGCATCCCCTACAGTTGAAGGAAGATGAGGTGGCCACGGCGGTGCGATACTCGGCGAACCATCCTGTGCAGCCGACAGCGATTCGCCCGCTTCCGCCGCCGCCGGACACGCCGGTGGATCATGGCACCTGCTACACCCCTGAAACACCGGGCACACCTGCGACGGTGATCCCTGGGACGCCCGGACCCGACGGGATCCCGGGACCGCCAACGATCATTCCAGGGACGCCGCCGACACCGGGAACGGCGTACCCTTGTCCGTAGATCATTCCATGTTCATTTAAGAATGATCTTCAGATTTTTCGAACAATTCGGCGCAGAGATGCTGTAATCGACGTCTCTGCGCCGAGGTTGATTAGACCTGACCCACGCCACCGTCGACAAACAACTCAGCGCCGGCTACGAAGCTGGAATCACTGGACGCAAGGAAAAGAGCCGCTTTGCCAATCTCCTCGGGCTGTCCCATTCGCCCCAGCGGCACCGTCGAGGCGAAGCTTTGCTTGACCGCACGGATCTGCTCTTCGCTTTGAGCAAAGCCATCGAAGATTGGAGTTTCGATCGGCCCCGGGCTGATGGTGTTAACGCGAATCTTGCGATCTTTCAGATCGGTGGTCAAGGTGCGCGCCAGCGATCGAACGGCCGCTTTGGTCGCCGAGTAAACGCTGGAATTCGGAAACCCTTTCTGTCCCACCACCGATCCATTCAGAATGATCGAGCCTCCGTCCGGAATCAAAGGGAGGGCCTTCTGAACGGTGAAAAGCACGCCTTTCACGTTGGTATTGAAAGTTTGTTCGAAATACTCTTCCGTAATTTCGCTGACCGGCACGAACTTGGCTTGACCAGCATTGGCAA
This sequence comes from Candidatus Sulfotelmatobacter sp., assembly GCA_030151135.1. The sequence goes on from JASLEQ010000295.1 coordinate 2,826, forward strand.
AGACAACATCGAGACGACCCTTTTCCTGCTTGATCTGAGAGAAAAGACGATCGAGGTCCGACAGATCCGAGACATCCGCCCGGATCGCTTTCACGTTGCTGCCGATGCTCTTCACAGCTTTGTCGAGTTCCGACTGGCGCCTTCCAGTGATGTAGACGAATGCACCTTCGCTGACGAAAACGCCCGCAGTGGCCAATCCAATACCGCTGCTACCGCCGGTTACGAGTGCGATTTTGCCCTGTAATTTTCCTGACATACCTTAAAGCCTCCCTTTCGATTCACTTTTGAACCGTGCGTTTCAGATGTCCCGTAATGCCGCAGAGATTCATATTTTTGGACTGAATGGTATAAAATTGGCATCTGACTGGATATGAAGCGCGCGAGAAGCCAGCAACGGAAGATGGGAAGGCCCCGGGAATTTTCCGAAGCCGACGCCCTGGACGCGGCGATGCGCGTCTTCTGGTCGAAAGGGTACGAGGGAACATCGCTGGATGACCTGACGCGCGCCATGCACATTAATCGTTCCAGCCTGTATTCCAGCTTCGGAGACAAAGAAGAACTGTTCCGGCGCGTTGTAGACCGTTATCGCGAGGGTCCCACGGCCTGTATTAACAAGTCTCTCTCAGCACCAACCGCCCGCGAAGCAATTGAGGGGTTTCTGCGGGGAACGGTGACATTTCTCTCGGATGCGAGCCATCCGAAGGGCTGTCTCTCTCTGCAGGGAGGACTCGCCTGCGGCACTGGTACGGAAAGAGTGAAGCAAATGATGATTGAGTGGCGAAAAAGCGGGATCATGCAGCTTCAAAAGCGAATGCAGAGGGCCCGGTCCGAAGGCGATCTTCCCGAAGACGTGGATCCCGGATCGCTGGCACGGTATCTTTTCAGCCTGATGAGCGGGCTGGCGGTGTTGGCTGCGAATGGAGCGACCGCCGCCGAGATGAATGCCACCGTCGAGATGGCCCTGCGATCCATGCCGGTATAGCGCGCAACCATGAGCTTGTGTTGTAGTGTTTTGAACATGCCCACTCTCATCGCGCAGGCTACACGTATCCAAGCCGCAGGAAACAAACCAAAACTTATTGACGAATACATTGGGCGGGTGAATTCAAAGACTTCGGCTGCGAGCGTCGCGCACATGCGCAGTCCCAGTGGCTGGGTCGAGCCCGGCCAAACTCCGGAGTTTGACGAGTTCACGATCGTTTTGAAAGGCATGCTGCGGGTAGAGCACGCAGGCGGAAACATCGATGTGCGCGCCGGTCAAGCTATTATCACGCACGCGGGAGAATGGATTCGCTATTCAACTCCAGAGCCAGACGGCGCCGAGTACATTGCCGTTTGTCTTCCGGCCTTTTCCATGGATACGGTGCACCGCGATGAATGAGCCATCCGCGACCCGCTATTCGAGACTTGCGTAATACCCAGGCCTCGCATTCACCCGCAAAAAAGTATGAAACCGGCTCGGCAGGCGCAGCTTGACGCTGATTTTGTACCACTTGCCATTGCGCGGCTTCGTTTCCGGACTGTAGGCGAGCACATACTGATGACGCAGCTGAATCCCGATTAACCTGACCACCGCAGGAAGTTCCTGCACGTTGCTCAAGGTATAAGCCTTGCCCCCAGTTACATCGCTGATCGATTGCAAGAGTTCGGGCCCGAGTAATTCTTCCTGAGTACTTACATACCGGTCGTAGGTACCCACCGCATACATCAGGACATCGGACTCTCTGGCCGCGTTCTTGACATCGCGTTCACTGTAACGGCTGTGATTGTCGCCTCCGTCGGAAAGGATGAGCAAAGCTTTCCTCGGATAGCGGGCATCCTTCATCTTCCTCAAGCCCATGTAGATCGCATCCAGCAGCGATGTTCGTCCCTTCGATGGAATCGTTAATAAGGCGTTCTGCAGTTCGTCGGTATTGTTGGTGAAATCCACCGCGAGCTGGGGCTCGTCGGCGAAAGTAATCATGAAGAATTCGTCCTGGGGATTCGCCTCCCTGCAAAATGCCGCGACGGCCTCCTGGGTGCGATCGATCTTGTTTGCCATACTTCCGCTCAAGTCCACGATCAAGCCAATGGATACGGGGGTGTCTTCATTTGAGAAGTTCTTGATCTGTTGCGGCTTTTTGTCCTCGTACAACTGAAAATTGTCGAGATCCAGGCCTGTGACAGGACGGTTGAAATTGTCAGTGATGGTGACGGGCACCATCACAAGATCGGTGGTCGATCGGATCACACCTAATCCCTTAGGGATCGTGGGGTGAGCTGAGTGAAGATCGGAAGTTATGCTTCGCGGAGCGATATGGACATCATTGATGGAGGTCTGGGCGAAACCAAGGGTTACGAGTGGAAGAAGAGAGAAAAGAACAAAACCGATGCAACAGGAGAGTAAACGAACCGGAGCAGACATGCCTTACACCTTCCGAACTCACTAAACACCGGCTCTTTGGTTGTCGCGGTCAACAGAGCACGTTGTAGGAAGAATCCAGTATGGGATCAGGAAAGATCCTTCAGCGTCTGCCGGCGGCACGTATAACGCTGGTGATGGATCAGCCGCGATAGGCCGTTACGGCTTCGCAGCGGAGGAAAAGGCCTCGACCGGGATATCGAGCGATCCTATTTTTCCGGACGTAATGTCCCGAACAATAATGCGAACCTTGGCCGCAGCGGGGTTCAGGGTGAACGCTCCCGCCAGCGCAACCCCGTCGTGAAGGGCGGCCTGATACTGATCGGGGCTCAGCTGCAAATCGCTCTTCCAGTGGGTGTTGTAGAGATCTTCGCCGGACGAGCGTTTCTGCAGACACCATATCTCCAGTTCTCCCGCCATTTTTCCAGCCTTGCTCGTCATTTCAAGTTCGGCCGCGGGCACATGTAGAAGCACGAACGGATCGTTGCCTTTGTTCCCGCGCGGCTCCGCGGTAAAGCGAATGCCGGGAAAATCCAGCGACGCCGAGGCCACGGCGGCCAGCATCTGCTGCTGGGTCTGCGAAGGCATTGGCTGGACCGGTGTCGCGCGATAACTTTCCCGGTAACGGAGCCGTAAGCCCGGACGGCTGGTTCGCACCTCAAGTTTGTGCAATTCACCATTCCATTTATCGTGGTTTGGGTAATAGTCGATGACGTAGACAATGCCGCGATCATCCAGCGCTTGATTCACCGCTTGTCCCAGGCGATTGGTGTTGTGATAGAAGACTCCCCCGGTGCTTCTTGCCAGAATTGCCAGGAGATCCGCTCGCGACTCCTCCTGTTCGGTCTTGATCGGCTCGGTCATGTCATTGAAGTCAGTATCGGCCTTTACGTCGGAGCTGAGAAGAACTCCGCGAGCATCGATCGTATAGACGGCAATATTGGCATCGTTGAACCGGTCAATCTCTGCCTTCACGTCCTGGGACTCGCCTGCGACGGTGATGCCGCTGGTAAGCCACACCAGGCTCTTTCTGCCGGGGATGCGGGCGAGTTCATCGCAAATGACATTGAGGGCGGCGAGCGTGCGCGTACCGCGGTCCTGCTCTTCTCCGCGAAACGCGCGCGTAACGGCGTTCAGGATCATCTGGTCCAGTTTTGGATTGCCAGTGGCGTCAGCCTTGATCGAGGGCCCGAAACCTTCGGCACGAAGATGGAACTGATTCTCTGCCGCCTTCTTGAGAGACACCACGCTCTCACTAAAATCGCTGATGACACTGAGGTTCTCCCCCAATACCAGCAACGCCACCCTCGTGCCGGCTGGCATGCGGCTCAACGACTTCAGCAACTCGGTTCTCATCGTCACCTGGTCCTCGGACGAGGTGTTGAGTACATCGAAGAGAATGACAGTGGTGGCGTCGAAAGTCGTATGCGTATTCGAGAAGCTGGTTGCGGGAGCAGTCTTCAGCGATGCATCGGGTGCTCCGGAGTCGGATCGGAACGCGGGGCGTTCGACCGAAATGTGCGTGACAGCTTGCGGCCGTCCGTTGTCGAAGAGCTGGAAATCTTTGGTCTGAAGGTCGGTCACAGCATTGCCGCGCTTGTCCCGGGCAATCACATCGACTTCAACCATGCGAACGGCATTGCGGATCGTGACTGCAGGCTTATCGAGTGAATTTTGCGCAAGAGAGCAAAACGCATTCACGAGCGCAAATAATAAAAACGCGAACGGTTTTCGCTGTCTGGAAATCAGATCATCGCCCCTGAAGCTCTGGCTCGCAGCTCCGGCTATGGCACGCGGGAGTGGACAAGTGAGATTGTTGCACGTGGCATGATCGTATGCGACGCGCTCTGCCGCTGACAAGAGAAACGCTGAGATTCGTTCAGGATTGAGGTCCGAAGACGTCTATTCCCATTCGATGGTTCCAGGCGGCTTCGATGTGATGTCGTATACCACGCGATTCACGCCTTTCACCTCGTTCACGATTCGGGTGGAGATGGTCTTCAACACCTCGTGAGGCAGTTGCACCCAGTCGGCGGTCATGCCATCTTCCGAACTGACGGCTCGAATGGCGCAGGTGTAAGCGTAGGTTCGCATGTCGCCCATCACGCCCACAGACATAATTGGCAGAAGGACGGCGAAGGACTGCCAGATCTTCGTGTATAGCCCGGCTTCTTTGATCTCGCTGACCACGATGTCGTCGCATTCGCGCAGCAGCTTCAGCCGGTCTGGCGTTACTTCGCCCAGGATTCGAACGGCGAGCCCGGGCCCGGGGAACGGCTGACGCTGAAGGATCTCCGGCGGCATGGCCAGATCCTTGCCGATCCTGCGAACTTCATCCTTGAACAAGTCCTTCAAGGGCTCGATGAGCTTCAGCTTCATTTTCTCCGGCAGTCCACCGACATTGTGATGCGACTTGATGACCTGCGAAGGTCCACGCACTGATCGTGATTCGATTACGTCGGGATAAAGCGTTCCCTGCACCAGCCACTTCACCTTGCCCTCAGTTTTTTCGATTCGCTGGGCTTCCTTTTCGAAGACCTTGATGAACTCGTTGCCGATGATCTTTCGCTTCTTTTCCGGATCGGTGACGCCGGCTAACTTCTTCAGAAAGCGATCGGTCGCGTCCACGGCATCGAGATGCAACCCCAACTTGTCTCGCAAGGTGGACTGCACCTTTTCGAATTCGTTTTTGCGCAAGACGCCATTGTTCACAAAGACGCAAGTCAGACGAGACTTCCCTTTGGCATCGCGCAGAGCGCGATCGACTAATACGGCCGCGACCGACGAATCCACTCCGCCCGACAACGCACAAATCGCCCGGCCGGTCCCGACTTGTTCTTTGATGTGAGCAATCGTGGAATCGATGAAATGCTGCGAAGTCCACGTGGGCTTCGCGCCACAGATCTGGAAGACGAAATTTCGCAGGATCTGCGTCCCTTGCGGCGTGTGGTGCACTTCCGGATGGAACTGCACGGCATACCACTTCTTGGCTACATTCTGGATTCCGGCGACGGCGTAGTGCGTCTTCGCCATGAGCTCGAAACCCGGCGGCAGTTCCAGCGCCTCATCGCCATGGGACATCCAGACCGCCAGCTTCTTGGCGAGTCCTTTGAACAACTCCGATTCGGAGACGACATCCACTTCCGCATGTCCGTATTCGCGCTTGTCGGCCGGACGAACCTTCCCGCCGAGCGTGTGCACCATGAACTGCAGTCCATAGCAGATGCCGAGCACGGGCACGCCGAGGTCGAAGACGTGCGAGTCCGCCGGCGGCGCATTTTTGTCGTATACCGACCAGGGCGCTCCCGACAGGATGATGCCCACGGGGGCATAAGCCTTGATCTCCTTGAGCGGAGCGTTGCAGGGGAGCACGACCGAAAAAACGTTCTGCTCGCGGATGCGGCGCGCGATTAACTGCGTATATTGCGCACCAAAATCAAGGATGACGATGGACTGGGCCCCTGCCACTTGGCCCGAAGAAGATGAGTTTTTCAGGGATTGTGTCTCCACGAGTGAGTTTCTCAAATTCGAGGAGAGAGTGTAAAGACACGTTGTTCACGACTTTGACACGTCGGTGTCATATGGGGTGTTGCACGTCCGTACGGCAGCCATACGCCGGAAACTATGATTGCGGCGCCAAGTTAGGCTGGTCGCTGAGGATCAGTTCCTCTTTATCGATCGTGCTCACCGGAGCGGGTGGCGGCCGCGGGGAGATCGGCCGCGGCGGCAGCCACAGTGCTTCGGGTATCTCAAGGATCGCGGCATATCCCGCTACCCTCGCCGTATAGATCCAATCTGCCACCGCGAAGTAAAGCAGGGTCAACACGATCAGTGCGAGCACAACGAGGCGCCAGGGTAGCACGGCAACCAGGCTCAAAGGCACTGAGACCACAGTGGTTGCCGCGACGAACGCGACCAGGTGAGCCAACGCGGTCCAGAAGCTCACGGCGAAAACGGCTCCGGGACGCTCGCGGCAAACTGTGACAGCCCCATCCATCGCGCCGATTACGTCGGCCCCATTTCGCACCGCAAAAACCGCTGCGAATGAGAGCAGCCAATTAAGGCAGAAACATGCCAGTCCGATCAATGCGGCGACAGGAAGAAATAGCACAAAAACCAGACCTGGCCGCGGATCTGCGTTGGTCGAGGCAAAACCTGCAATGATCGATGCTCCAATGATTGCGACGCCCGATGCCAAAAAAACCGACAATCGGAGGAAATTCAGACGGAGCAATGTGGGAAAAGCGGTACGGGCCGAGTTGTTGTCTGCAATCGGCAGAACCGCAGCGCCGGGAGCCTTACGACGGATCTGTTCGCGAACGTGGTCGAATATCGCTCGCAGCGTGGCGGTCCTGCCCAGCGATGCTGCGATGAGCCACAGCGCCGAAACCAGCAGTGCCGCCAATGTGAAGGACATGACGCCGCGGTACAACGTCCCGCGGAAGATACGGGCGATGGCCTGCGAAATCAAAAACGCCTGGCCGCTTTTGAGGAACAAAACTTCGCCGCTGGAAACCGGCAATGTATTAAGAAATTCGATGAGCCCAAAAAAGAAGAGGACGATGGCCGTCGTGCCCACCACCCAGCGCCAGGTAATCTCCGCAAAGGCAAATAGCGGTCGCCGAAGTGCAGCTCGAAATCCTTCCGCCGTTGGCGAAACCTGGGACATGCAGTAAGCATAGCGCAAATGGATCTGGTCTCGGTCGTACCCTAACGCATGGAGAACATGCCCAGGAAGGTACTTAGTACTTTTGATTTGTATCGTTTCAGCTTGCGGGTTGCAACGACGCGCATTTGCCAGGCATCCAGATAAGCAGGAATAAAAATTGCAATGAAACAAACGGATCCTGGGACATTCAATTTATCGGAGGTGATGTCCCTAAGGATTCGGGAGGAAATATTATGCGATCTCTTAAATATCTAGCGCTAACAGCGGCCGCAGCCCTGATTTTTACCGCAGGAGCGTTCGCAAAAGATTCCAACTCAGGGAAGTTCGATCTCAGCCAACCCGCGAAGATCGGATCAACCATGCTGCAACCAGGTCA
>JASLEQ010000299.1 GCA_030151135.1 Candidatus Sulfotelmatobacter sp.
AGGCCCAACGGGAAGGCACCCGACAACTGGCACAAACTTGGCGGGATCCCATAGGTTACGCTGCCGACGAACGTAAAGGCGAGGCAAACCTACGGCACCGCATTCGACAAGGATTTGGTATTGGTGAGGGCCCACACGGCGATGCGGTTGTCGTTGAGATTGAAGAAATCGAGCGCGCTGGCAAAGTATTCGACGCCGCTGCCCTGTTCTTCATTGAGGTCGGGAGAACTGGCCGGCTGAACGGAGTAGGCAATCCCTTCCGCAAGCGGAAGGTTGTAGTAGTGCACCAGCGCCGCGGAGCCGCCTGTCTCGAGGGCCGCCTTCGAAACCGCATAGATCTGAGCTCCGTTGAAGCCAGAGGCAAACAGGGAGAACTCGTTGGTACTGAGGAAGACGCCATTGGCATCGGCCCCCAGCAGAGGCTGATCGCCAAAGCAGGGGCAGTTGGGATTGGAGGGAGTGCCATTGAGCCCATCGTCGGTGCCGTCGATGGAGTAGATGTAGTACGCGCCTCGGGGATCACTGGTCTGGCTTACCGCCAGAAGAAGTTCGCTGCGACCAGTGTTTGAGTTGTACACATCGAGGATGGAAATGAACCATCGCTGGGTGGGCGTATCGTAATAGCATCTCGGATCGGAGAGAAATGTGGTGTTGGGGTCCAGCCCGTAAAAGGAATTTGCGGATTCGGGCACAGTGAGTCGGGCTCCCGATTGGCTGAAGACGACCAACGCAAGGTTGATCGCCTCCACAACGAACCCATGACCCGCGCAGAGGCCCTGGTCTGGCGGCGTGAGAACAAATCCGTTGGCATACCCTGAATCCACCGTGGAAAGACCCTGAAATGCCACGCTGGGAGCGTTGTTGGTGACCGAATTGGGCTTGGGCGCCGGTACTGCCAGCCCCGCAGGCACCGTGCCGCCTGGGGCGGCGTGATTGGCAGCAGCACTCCTGCGCGCTGCGACCAGGTCACGATCGGGCTTCAATACCGACGGTACCGCGATCCCATGAGCGGGCACCGGGGCAGCACCCAGGATCGCAGTTCCTTTCAACTGAATTTTACCCGTGGTCACGTCACCAACAGCCGACTGCGCCCCGGCTTGCGAGACGATTCCCGAAGCGAGAAGCAGTGTAGGTACACAAATCCTGAAGATCCGCATGCTCTTTCTCCTATTCATTCGTGCCTTAGGAAGACAGAAAGCACCGCAAAACACAGATGGATCCCTCAAACAGGGTTGAATGTTTTCGATGTGGAAAGATTGGGGAGACGCCGTGGTTGCACGGATAACAGCGGGGTGAATCGTACTGTGCTACGAAATGGAAGTCAAGACGATAAAAGTGACGAATGGTGCCTGGCTGGCGATGAAGGGTACTTTTCAGGGAGGAATCCGGGATCAGCTCCGAACCTTGAGCGACTGGAACTCTCCGGCTTTGCTCCTGCGCGCTTCGTCACGTTTGTGGCTACACGCAAAAAGCCCCGGCATTCGCGCCGGGGCTTTTTGCGAACAAAGGACCTTGTGCCGACTCAGGCCAAGACAGGAACAGGCTCCTGAACGCGGGTGGGCGCCGTTGCCGTTGCCGGAACGGGAGCAGGCGTGCCCCGGGTCAGGCGATGAACGAAGTGATACGGCGGCCAGGGCCCTGAAACCTGCATCTGGCAGTCGCGCAAAGTGGCGCTGGTGGTAGCGAACTTGTTCTGGTAACGCTCCACGCACTTGCGGTCAATCAGGTGGGCGATGTCCAGGACCATCTTGCCGCTTTCCGTTAGCCGGCAGCTGACTTCCTCATCCAGGGGATTGAAGAGCCGGTGCATTTGGAAGCTGATGGCCCGCGCCCGTGTCTGGCGCTCACGCTGCCGCACGGCATTCTCTCTCAGGCTGGTCAGGTATTCGCGGCCGACACCCTCGGCCGGCATATGCTTGGCGACTTCGTGCGAACAGCAGTCATCCACGAAGATCTTCAGGTGCATCTCCGTCTTGCCGCGCAGCTTGTCGATATTGACCAGAAACTGCCGCTGATTGGAGCGAATGGATTTGCGGAGGCTCTCGTCATCATTGAAAACCGTGCCGAAGCGAAAGGGAAGGACGGTTGAATGTTGAAAACAGTCGGCAATGACCCGGGCGTGATCGATGCCCGATTTTTGTCCGAATTGTTCTGCGGGGTTGTGTTCGCTAACGATGACGGCTAAGTCACTGGCTGGATAAAGAAAAACCTGATTTCCGCTTACGCCGTGGACAGATTCGAGGGGGACTGGTTTGCGGTGACGGGCCAACTCTGGAAAAGCTTGCTTTTCACCGATGCAGTAGGCATACCATGCCATAACAGGACACTCCTGCGCGGGCGCTGGTAAGCGCCGCTCGTTGGTGAAACCTCTGTGAACTCGGGAACAACTGCATGCTGGCGTGCATTTTTTGGTCCGGGTCGAAGTGTCAACCCGGTCGAACTGTAGGGAATACTAGGCCTCTCAAATCACGATTGGCAATGGTCGACATCACCGAAGTTCGCGAAAGGTAGCTCCTCAGATAAAAACGGTGTTTGCTCTGGAACAATATCTTTTCATATAGTGAAACTTATAGCATAGGGAGCGGTTTTCCGGGGTTTTTGCTAAGCTCGTCGGGAAAATCCAATGACTAACGGTGACAGAGTCATCGGACGACAGATGCCGCCGCTCTTCGGCACCCCGTGAGGCTTGGCCGAGTCAATCAGACGATTGCGAAGGCTCTGAGTCTCTTAATCGAGATCACATCTCGATGGGTTTTCTTTAGAGGTGCGCCCTTCCCTTTGATTCCGGCACCTTCTTAATACGTCCGTCCGCGGGGACACGTCTCATCGGCGCCCCGCCTCGCTGCGACCCACCTTGGCCGCGATTCCTCACCGCAGCAAAGGTGGGCACCCATTCGCCAGGTGATCAGGCGGCCTGTTCCCCATCGAGCGATTGATTGGCATCCGACCCATGCTGCTTGACCAGCTTGTTGTAAATCCCCAGGAGCAGAAAAGGCGCGGCCCACTGCCCGACGAAAAGCGCTTCGTGCTTCCGGCCGCTGAAATGCAGTCCCAGCGACACCCCCATCGACGCCAGTGCAAAACCCAG
>JASLEQ010000379.1 GCA_030151135.1 Candidatus Sulfotelmatobacter sp.
GGCCTTGGCGAGCGACTCGTAGTCAACCGGCATGTCGAGGCATTCCGAGGGAAGACATCCACCAGAGGGTCCGCCGGTCTGCACGGCTTTGAACTTACGGTCTTCGGGAATGCCGCCGCCGATGTCGTAGACCATCTCGCGCAGCGAAATGCCCATGGGCACCTCGACGAGTCCGGTATTTTCGACGCGGCCGGCAAGGGCGAAAACTTTTGTTCCTTTGCTTTTTTCCGTGCCGATCTGCGCATACCAGTCCCCACCGTTGCGAATAATAGGTGCGATATTGGCGAAGGTCTCGACGTTATTAATGAGTGTGGGCTGGCCAAACAGCCCCTCCATGGCCGGATATGGAGGCCGCGGACGCGGTGTACCGCGCTTCCCTTCGACCGAGGCAATCAAAGCGGTTTCTTCGCCGCAGACAAAAGCACCGGCGCCGAGCCGCAGATCGATCTTGAAGCTGAAGCGGGTGCCGCAGATTTCGGAGCCGATCAGTCCGACTCGCTCTGCCTGTCGGATCGCATTGCGCAGGCGCTTGATAGCCAGCGGATACTCGGCGCGCACATAGATATAAGCTTCCGCTGCGCCGACGGCATATCCGGCGATCAGCATGCCTTCGAGCACGCGATGCGGATCGCTTTCAAGGACGCTGCGGTCCATGAACGCTCCCGGATCGCCCTCATCGGCATTGCAGATCACATATTTCGAAGTGCCGACAGACTTCGAAACCGTGCTCCACTTGAGACCGGTGGGGTAGCCCGCACCTCCGCGCCCGCGCAAGCCGCTTCGGGTGACGTCGTCGACGACTTCGCGGGAAGTCATTTCGGTAAGGGCTTTAATCAGCGCGGTATAGCCGCCTGCCGCGATGTAATCTTCAATGCGGTCCGGATCGATGACGCCGGAATTTTCGAGCACAATCTTTTGTTGCCGCTGGAAAAATGGAACATCCGTCCGGCAGACGAGGCGCGACACTTCCGGTCCTTCCAGACTGTCGATGATGGCCGCGCCATCACCGGCTTCGACTTTCTTGTAGAGCACTCCATTGCTGGTCGAGACCAGAGGGCCCTCCGAGCACAGTCCCATGCAGCCCACGCCCTTCACCTGGCAACGATCTTTCTTGCTGCGCTTGGTGACCTCCTGATCGAGGGCATCTTTGACTGATTGGCTTTGGCAGGACAGGCATCCGGCGGCGACACAGACGTTCACGCGCTGGGTGAACCGGCTTTGGGATGTGCGTTCGGATTCGGCTATTTCTTCAAGTTCCTCTGGTGTCATGCGCTCGCCCATTTCTTAAGATGTTCGCGGATTCCTGTTGTGCTCACCTTGCCTGCGACCTCCTGGTCGTAGACAACCGCCGGAGCCAGGCCACACGAACCCAGGCAACGGGCCGTGAGCAACGAAACCTTCTTGTCGGCTGTAGTCTCTCCGGGACGAATACCGAGATCGCGTTGCGCCGTATCGAGCAACTGCGGGGCGCCTTTGATATAGCAAGCGGTGCCCGTGCAGACGACGCAGGTATGCTCGCCCGCTGGCTTCAGGGTGAAGAAGTGATAGAAGGTGGCAACACCGTAGGCCCGGCTGAGCGGCACGCGCAACGACATGGCGACGTAGCGCAGCGCCTGCTCGTCAAGATATCCAAACGCCTCTTGAACAGTGTGCAGCGTTTCAATCAGACCGCGCGCCTGTTGGCCCTGCCGCCGTATGGTGGCATCGACCAACTTCCAGCGCTTGTCTGAATTCGGAGGTATCGGCTTGGCAACGTATGATGGCATATCCGTTCGTATTGACTGGTGAATTCGGGATAAAGGTGATGAAATCGGATCTGCATATTGAAACAACCCGCGATTCTAGACCTGCGCTCCCTCAGCCGCAGTGATTCGAATTACAAAATATTTGACGCTGTTCCATTTTGGATCATCACTCGATTTAGTCCGACGGTTGTACTTCGGTTTCATTTACAACGTCTCTTCGTCGCGCGAGTGCCGTAATCCTGCACAAAATCTGCACGCGGACATCATCATCGCTCTATCCGCGCCCGCTATTGACGTATGGTGAGAACCGGGCAATGGGCCTGAGCGATGACGTGATGAGCTGCGGTCCATGGCAAGTGGGTGCCGCCAACTTGCGATGACGAGTGCGCGCCGAGAACGATCATGTCCGCCTCGCGCTCGGCGGCTACCTTCAGAATCTGCTCCGGCGGATTTCCAAATTCGATGAGCGTGTCCGGGACATATTGCAACGGCGAGTTGCGAGGAATCAGATCGCGCAGCCGGTTCGCACTGTCCTCAATCGGAGCCTGATTGCGGCCGAGATGGGTGTAATCCTCGAGGACATGCATCAAAGTGAGGCGGGCATGAAATTCCTGGGCGAGCGCGGCGGCATCCCCGGCGGCCAAAGCAGCGTTCTTGCCAAAGTTTGTGGCAAATACAATCTGCCGAAGCTCGAGGTCGACTGGAGCCAGATCTCTTCCGTGCTCGGACACTGCAGGGAGCCTGGCGTGCCCGGAGACTTTCGGACCAACCGTCAGCACCGGGCAGGGGGCATGGCGCAAAATGTCTTCGGCGACGGAGCCGAGCAACAACTTTCCGAGCCCGGTGCGGCCGTGCGTTCCGACTACCAACAGATCAATCTCGTGTTCAGCAATGATGTCCGCCAGGTTGGACCAGATAAGTCCATGGCGAACGTAGCAGCGGTGTGGCACTCCTTCAATTCGCTGAGCAATGGTTTCAAGTTGTTCCGTCGCCTCAGCACGAGCGTCCTCATAGATCGTGCCCATACTCACGTAATCCACCCCGCCGCTCATCATCAGCAGGTTGGTTTCGGAGAGGACGTGGACGAGGTGCAACTGGCTGCCGAAACGGCGCGCGATAGCGACTGCGTAGGGAAGGGCCAATTCGGACCTGAGGGAGAAATCGGTGCAGAAAAG
>JASLEQ010000435.1 GCA_030151135.1 Candidatus Sulfotelmatobacter sp.
CCCTTACATTGCAGGGATGACTGCCGTGAATTCAGCACTTTTCAATCCCGGATGGCGCGAGAAGTTAGGCATCGATTACGGCAATCTCGTGATCCCCAATACAGGTGAGCATCTTACGAAAGAACGATTCGAGGAGCTGCACAATTCGAATAGTCAGCAGTGGGTGCTGGTGTATGCAAACACGCAGGATATGGTCGACAAAATCATCCCGAACCCGCTGATTATGATCGCGAGTGATGGGGCCGAGGGCCACCCTCGCAATGCGGGAACCTTTTCTCGTGTGATTGCGCAATATGTGCGCGAGAAGAAGACTTTGACGCTAATGGAAGCCCTGAGGAAAATGACGCTCATGCCGGCCCTGATGCTGGAGCGGTCGACGCCTGCGGCACGAAAAAAAGGACGACTTCAAGAAGGAGCTGATGCTGACATTGTTACATTCGATCCACAGACAATTTCCGACCGATCGACTTTTGAAAAGCCCATGGAGCCGAGTGTCGGCGTCCAGGAACTCATTGTCGGTGGGGTACTGCTAATCGATGAGGGAAAGATGCTTCCTGGTATTTATCCTGGCAAAGCAATTCTTGGACCGCGGAGGGTCGAGGCTTCGCACTAATGGCCGTGACTAGTTTTGCCGCTAAGCAGATCGATCATATGCTGCAATAGCCCAGAAACAGCCTGGAGAGATTCAACGGCTCCAGCAGGACTGCCGGGCAGGTTAATGATAACGGTGCGACCTCTCACCCCGCAGATCCCCCGACTTAAAACCGCAAACGGAGTATTCTTCAGACCTTCGCGCCGCATCTGCTCAGACACTCCCTCAAGCAGCCGGTCGCAGACGTTCCTTGTAGCTTCCGGGGTTACATCGCGAGGAGCGATACCCGTTCCACCCGTCGTAACGACTAATCGGACCTCGCGTGCAAGGCGGATCAAAAGGTTCTGAATCTGGATCTGGTCGTCAGGAACAACTTCTCGACTCAAGACCGAAAATTGCTGCTTTTCGAGGATCTGGGCGACTTCCGGGCCAGACTTGTCTTCGCGTTCTCCACGGGAGCACGAGTCACTCACGGTGACCACGGCGGCTGTGTGATACACGGCGTCAGCCATCGAGCAGTACATCGTCCTCTTCGTCTTGTTTGCAAGCAGCCGTCGAAGGCGCTGCGACCGGCGCAGTCTGTGACTCAGGCGGAGCCGCAGGTTCAGGCTCGCCGCCTTCGCGATTGGACTCGTCTAGAAGACGCAGACCTTCCATGAGAAGGCCCTGCGTATTCAACTGCGTTGTTTCTTTGTCCGTCTTTCCCTCGAAGTCGAGCTGGAAGTTGCCGCCTGTCCACCGCAAAACCTTGAATACCGCTTCATCACCGACCAGCGAGCCATAGGTCGCATGTTTCACCTGACCTTCGGCGAAGAACACTTCGCACTTTTCGCCTTCGTTTGTGAGCGACAGCTGGCAACTCTTGCGGCCCATCTCGAGCGACTGCATGAGATCAATCACATTCATTTGCGAAAGATTCCCGCGAACGACGCCGTCCGAAGGGGCCGTCTTTGCCATCTTCTCGAGCGCAATACGGTCAATGGTGCGCTTTACGCGGCGAGTTGCTTCCTTCAGGAAAAATGGTTTCTCAAGGTAATCGTCGGCGGCGTCTTGCGGAGAAAGCCGCTCGGAGATATCGGCTTTGCTGGCCATCAAAACGGTTGAAAAATTCGCAGTTGCTGGGCGGCTTTTGAGCTTCTCGACGAGTTGACGGCCGTCCATGCCAGGCATTCGATAGTCACAAACGAGAAGATCGGGCGCATCGTCCACAGCCTTCAGCAGCGCGTCCGCCGCATCGCTTGCCGTAGTCACTCTGGCGAGAGAAGACAACGCCTGCTGCAGCATCGCAAGAACCATCGGATTGTCATCGACCAACAGCAGTTTGACGTTTTCAGCCATGCCTTCGTTGAACGGTTATCTTCGACGCCGGTATTCGCCGCTCTTGCCTCCGCTTTTGCTTTCAAGGACGATTTCGCGGATTTCAATCCCTTTGTCGGCCGCTTTCAACATGTCGTAGATGGTCAGTGCCGCCACGCTAACGGCGGTCAGCGCCTCCATCTCCACGCCAGTTTCGGCCAGAGTTACAACTTTCGACGTGATCGCGAGGCCATTTTCGCACACGCGCACAGCCACATCAACGTGTGACAGCGGTAACGGATGGCACATGGGAATCAGCTCGGATGTACGCTTTGCTGCCATGATGCCCGCAATACGCGCGACTTCGAGCGGATCACCCTTCGAGTTCGATGCAAGGGTACGCAAAACTTCCGGTTTGATTGCGACAAACCCGCTCGCCTTGGCCTCACGCTTCGTTGCCACCTTAGCAGACACATCCACCATGCGAGCTTGGCCCGATTCGTCGTAGTGAGACAATTTCTTTGGCATTTGAAAATTGAGGCCTTACGGAATATCTTACATGGCGCTATCGAAGGATGATCGAGACAAGCTCACCTTCAAGAATGCGGTCCCGGTTGGGTGGAATCACGAGGTAGCAGTTGGCGCGAGCGGTTGCCGCAATGTCGCCGGAACCTTGCCATGGAACAAGTTCAACTCGTGAATTCTCGAATTCTCCGGAGAGAATGGCCGGGAGGAACCTCGTCAGGCCTGGCTTGATCTTAATTTCTTGCTTCAATATTGCTTGTACATAAAATAGCTTGCGCGGAATCATTCCGGCGAGAGATTCGACCATGGGCCGCGCGAACAGCTCGAACGTCACCATCGTCGAAACCGGATTGCCAGGTAGACCAAAGAAATAACTAAACTGTGGTTCGGACGCGGGCTTGGGCGCTCCACATCTACCGAACACAATCGGGCGACCGGGCTGAATCTGAGCACCAGTGAAGAAGAACTCGGCTTTCAACTCTGACAAAACTTGTTCGACCAAATCGTAGCGTCCCATCGAAACGCCACCAGTCATCAGCAGCAGGTCCGCTTGGAGGCCTTGCTCAATTAGGCGCCTTAGATGGTTGGGCTCGTCTGGAGCGATTGGCAGGCGAAGGGGATCGCCCCCCGCCTGCTGAATCTGGACTGCAAGTGAATAGCTGTTTGAATTTCGGATTTCCGTGGGACCGGGGGTTCGATCGATGTCTACGACTTCGTCCCCCGTACTCAGGATGGCGACTCGTGGGCGCCTGAAAACGAGTAGTTGCGATTTCCCCACGGATGCCGCCAAACCTGTGGCGGCGTCGTTCAGACAGCGTCCTACATCGACCAAAACGGTGCCTTGGCGCGCCTCGGCGCCGCGCGAGACTATATTGTCTCTAGGATCTACCGTCCTCAAGACTTGGACTCTATCGCCCTGTTCCTTGCAGTACTCGACCATAACGACCGCATCGGCACCATTGGGAACTGGAGCCCCTGTCATGATCCCAACGGTTTGCCCACTCTGGATCTGAGCGGGGATGCTGGTGGACTTATCGCCGGCCTTGATCTCACCGATCAAGTCGAGTTGTGTGGGAACTTTCGCCAAATCTTCTGAACGGACGGCATACCCGTCGCGAGTGGAGCGCGGAAAAGGTGGAAAGTCCCGGTCAGCATAGATTGGCTCGGCGAGTACGCGCCCAATGCCCGAGAGCAGGTCCACCGATTCCGTTTCGCCTGGCCGTACGAAAGCAGAATGCTGCTCGACGGTCCGACGAGCATCTGTAAAGCTCAGAATCGAAGGCTGAGGAGCGTCGTGCATGCAAGGATGATAGTGGAAGTCGCGAACGAGCGAATCTGCCTTCCGGTCGGGAAGAAGGAAAATCCAAGATCCGGCGTCAGTCTTATCTTGCCAGTTCCTGACCCAATGCCGCGGGATTCGTGGCAAAAGAAAGGCCGATTTCTAGATCAACGATGCGATCATGGACAAGCTTTGCGATCTCCGCATCGAAGTGCTGCATGCCGTCAACACCTCCGGCTTTCATTGCATCAAGAAGACTGTTGTTCTCGTGCTCGCCTTTTTCGATGCATTCGCGAGTCCGCCCATTGGCTTTTAGAATCTCAAATGCAGCTACGCGCCCGTTGCGGTCGGTCCTGGGCATGAGCCTTTGACAGATTATGTATCGGAATGACTTGGCGAATCGATCCCGAACTGATTCCTGTTCCGCGGGAGAAAACGAGCTCACAATGCGTTCCACCGTCTTAGCTGCATCCATAGTATTCAGGCTGGAGAAGACGAGATGCCCGGTCTCTGCAGCTTCGAGCACGATCTCTATAGTTTCCCGGTCTCGCATTTCCCCGACCATAATGACCTTGGGTGCCTGCCGCATTGCGGAGCGAAGAGCGTGCGCGAAACTTGGCGTGTCGCTATGCAGCTCGCGCTGATGGATGGTCGAGCACTTGTGATTGTGCAGGAACTCGATCGGGTCCTCAATCGTGATGACGTGGTAATACTTTTCGCGATTGATGGCGTCGAGCAGAACTGCCAAGGTAGAAGACTTGCCGGATCCTGCCGATCCAGTCACAAGGACAATTCCATCTCTGAGCTTGGTTACTTCTGACAGCTGCGATGGAAGGCGCAAAGAGGCAAAATCGGGGATGCTGGTGGGGATCACGCGCATCACCACCGCACAACTTCCGCGCTGAATGAAAACGTTGACGCGAAAACGAGCCAGTCCGGGCAAACCGTACGAGATGTCGCATGCTCCATGTTCTCGTAGTGTTGTGATGGCTTGCTTGTTGTCGCCAATCAGATCAGCAGCAATGCGGCGGGTGTCGTCAGCCGAAAGCACCGTCAGCCCAGGTACTTGTACCGGGATCATTTGGCCGTATACCTGGACTTGTGGTGGCCGGCCCGGAGAAAAAATCAGGTCGCTGATCTTATCGGCGGCGCGCAACATAGCGCCCAGTAACGCGGGCGTTGCTACCTGCCCGGTATCGGATAAATTCTCGATTACAACTGAAATCGGAGCAATTGTCGGTGCTGCCATTCTTCCTCACTCCAGGAATTGCACGCACCACAGCATGGGAGAATCGATAACTCAACTGTAACGCTCGGCGGTTGCTTGGCGAAGGTCACGAAGTGCATAGTCCTTGGTAACCGAGCCCCGAAGCAATAAAAAGGGCGGCTTCGCAGCCGCCTTAATCCTTAAGTCACTGAAAGTAAAAAGTTTGGATGTTTACTTCTTTGCCTTCTTTTTGGTTCCATAGGTCGTTTCCACGCTAGAACCGATGCTGGCGAGCAGTTCCTTGGCGCTCTGAGCATTCGGACCGTTCGGGGCAACCTCCAGATATTTCTGGAATGCCTCGGCCGTTCCTGGAGGAGCGATGGTTTTGTCCCCCTGCAAGGTCGCCTTCCCGAGAAGGTTTACACCTTTCTGGTAATACGCCTCGGCGCGGGTGGGATCGGCAGCGATGCACTTATCGAAAGCAGCATTTGCATCGTCAACCCTGCCAGCATTCGTGTATACCGCACCGATGTTGAAGTAAGCGCTCGCGGCTGAGGTCGGATCGGCCTTCGCAGCCATCTCATAACTTTTTACCGCGTCGTCAATTTTCTTATCTTTGGCATAAGCATCTGCTAGGTTGATATAGAACCCTGCCAATTTCTGATTCGCCTTTGCTGCGTCCTTTTCCTTGCCGTTCTGGATGGAGCTCTGCAAAAGATCGATCGCCTTGCTATACGACTGGACCGCTGAATCGTAACGCTTCTGTTTTTCCGCAGGGTCCGTTTGGGTCGGAGCTGAAAGGCGGTAAGCGTCACCTAGCCGATACCAAAGTACGTCTCGGCTGGGATCAATCTGGTTGGCCTCAGTCAAGTTCGTAATCGCTGTGTCGTAATCTTTGGCTTGGATCGCCGTGTTGGCCGCATCCAGCTTCGACTGCAAACTCTTGACCGTGCTGACTTCTTTCTGCTGCTTGGCCTGCTGCTCCTGCCTTGCCTTCACTTCCTCGGCGGAAAGACCTTCGCCCTTCGCTTGACGTTCCGCCTCTTTTTGAAGGTCTAAATCTAGATTATTTTCATCGAGTTGAACCTGGTACCCGTTGATGTGATACAGCTCTTTCGCTGCTTTCTGATCATCAGGAGATCGGAACAGAACGACCTTGTACTTGCCCGGTGTAACGCCTAATGAGAAGTACTCTCCCCTGTTATTCGTCTTTAGGTTGTATTTCTGGCCGTTGTCCAGGTTGTCGTACTCAACGACACCCCCGGCGATGGGCTTGCCATCTGCGTCTTTGCACACCCCTTTTACCGTACCCGCTGCCTGCGCGAAGAGCATGGACGAGCAGAGTCCAGAGAGCAGAATCAAAGTCCCAATAATTGCCAAGCGCTTTCTCATAGTTTGCCTCCCGGCAATAAACTGCGTTTGAACAGAATCAGGTGCGTCCGAGGATAAACTTCGCGCCTCATGTAGCGCACCAGTGAAACTAAATTCATCTTGCCACGTACGGGATAGGGTCCTGCGCTCCGGCGGAATAAAAGGCACGCAGACGCAAAACGCAGCTGTCGCATACCCCGCAGGCCTGGTCCTCGCGGCTGTAACAAGACCAAGTTAAATCCAAGGGTGCACCGAGTTCAAGGCCAAGACGCACAATCTCAGCTTTCTTCATGGCGATAAGCGGAGTCACGATTTCGATGCTGCCGTCCTTGGTGCCCGCTTTGACAACTGTATTGAACGCCTCGTAATAGGCTGGGCGGCAATCGGGATATCCGGAGCTATCGGGTTCCACCGCCCCGATGTACACCTTGCACGCCTCGAGCACTTCCGCCCAACTCACGGCGACCGCAAGAAAATGAGCATTCCGGAAAGGCACATAGGTAACGGGGATTGCTCGACCAACCTCTTCGTACTCGGGAACCTCAATTGATTCGTCGGTCAAGGCTGACCCGCCAATCTGACGAAGGGCTTCGTTACGAACCATTAGCCGATCATGAATTTTTAGACGCTGACATATGGCGAGGAACGACTGTCGCTCGCGCTCTTCTGTTCTTTGGCCGTAGCTTATGTGTACCGCGGCAGCGTCATAATCCCGCGCAGCTAGGGTTGCGCAGACGCAAGAATCCATGCCACCACTCAACAGCACTACCGCACGGGGCTTGCTCGACCTCATGACCACCTGAGTTTCTTAAACTCCCTTCAGGGCAGGGTCCCAAATAAATTTATGCAACTGCAGCCCCAATCGTGCGGGCACATTGTCGGCGAGGATCCATTCTGCCAATTCCTGCGGATCGAGCAGGCAGTGCGAGCTATCGCGTGTACCGGTCGCATCCTGACGGAATGCCGGCGAAAACAGAACAGCATTCACGCGCCCCGCGAGTCTGTGATGCTGAACAAAGTCTCTCGCAAATTCGTAATCCAGGCGGCTGCTCAACACAAACTTGACCTCATCCTGACCAGCCAACGCGTCCAAATTCTCAGACAGGAAAGTATCCCCTTCTCCGGAATCCGGACACTTCACGTCCACGATCTTTACCACCTGGGCGGGAACACGCTCCAACGGCCGCTCTCCGCTGGTTTCGAGCAGTACTTGGTATCCGTTATCAATCAACGCTTGCATGAGTGGAACGACTTCCCTCTCTTGCAGCAGAGGCTCACCCCCGGTGACTTCAACCAGTCCCCCGCCCGGACTGAGTCGCGCTACTTCACCCATCACATCAGCGATCGACATTTTCCGCCCACCTTGGAAGGTGTACTCGCTATCGCACCAGATACAGCGCAGATTGCATCCGGTTAGGCGAACAAAAACGCATGGAAGTCCAGCGTAGGAAGATTCTCCTTGCAGCGATTTGTAGATTTCGGTGATTTGCATCGAATAGGCCAAAAATGCGGGGCTACTTTCGTTCCGCGTGCCGAAATTACTCAGAATATCTGGCAGTCGTAGTGTCCGTCTCAAACACCGTTACGTCTTTCACGCGGACCCGGCCATCCGTGACTTTCTGAAGACGCGTATTTGATTGATCGTAGAAATATTTCGCAAGGTTCTCGGCCGAAGGATTCACGGTTGTGAACGGATCAATATCGTTGATCATCTGATGATCGAGCCGCACAATCACATGCTTCATGACCTCGCGCAGGTCTTTGAAATCGAGCAGCAAGCCAGCTTTATCCAGTTCCAGTCCAGCAAGAGTCACGCGGATCTTGTAATTATGCCCGTGCGGATTCTCGCACTTGCCTTTATAGTTGCGCAGGTAGTGACCCGCAGCAAACGAATCTTCGACAGTAACCTCGAACATGATCCTCCCGAGCCTTAAATGCGGCCTCGCGATGGTTTCCGCAACCTAATATTGTACCGCGACATGCCGCCTTACTTGACCCATGGACCGCTGCGCATTTAGTTTGGCCGTTTGGCTATAAGCCTTTTGGGGAATGCTTTGTATCGTCAACTTTCTGCATTGGTCGTAAGTATCGGTGTCTTTTGGCTGCTCGTTCCCGGGGACACTTCAGCGCAGGGCAAATCAGAGACACCCGAGTTCGACGTCAAAGCACACTACACAAAGTACGAATATCGCATTCCGATGCGGGACGGCGTTCACTTGTTCACGTCCATCTACGTTCCGAAAGAAAGCTTGCGGTCATATCCGTTTCTCATCAATCGAACTCCCTATAGTGTTGGCCCGTACGGCGAGGATCAATATCGCACCCAACTCGGTCCGTCGCCGGATTTCGACGAGGCAGGATATATCTTCGTGTTTCAGGATGTCCGTGGACGGTACATGTCTGAGGGTCAGTTCATCGAAATGCGACCGCACATCGACAACAAGAAATCGAAGACGGATGTCGACGACTCCAGCGATCTCTACGACACAATCGATTGGCTACTCAAGAACGTGCCGAACAATAATGGCAATGCAGGAATATGGGGAATCTCCTATCCGGGCTTTTATACGTCGGCGAGCATGATCGATACTCACCCCGCGCTGAAAGCCGCATCGCCGCAAGCGCCGATGACCAACCTATTTATGGGAGATGACGCATACCATGGCGGAGCGTTTATGCTGGCTGCCAACTTTGGGTTTTATGCCTTCTTCAAGCCCCAGGCCAATCCGCAACTCCCCGTCAAATCTGTCCCGTTCGATTTCGGCACCAATGACGGATATGAGTTCTATCTAAAAGCCGGCCCTATCGCGAACCTTTCAAAAATGCTCGATGGTAAAAGCGCCCTATTTGACGATCAATTGCAACACGATACCTTCGACGATTACTGGAAGGCTCGCGACCTGGCTCCGCACATGAAGAAAATTCATTGCGCGGTCCTCACGGTTGGCGGATGGTTCGATGCGGAAGACCTGCAGGGTCCATTCTCTACTTTCCACGCCGTAGACAAGAACAATCCCGATATTTTCAACGCTCTGGTAGTTGGCCCTTGGGTCCACGGAGGATGGTACCGTTACTATGGCGAGCACTTGGGGCGTGTTGATTTCGCTTCAAACACGGGCGATTTCTATCGAAAAAACATCCTCTTCCCGTTTTTCGAACATTATCTGAAAGGAACGGGCGAAGCGAAACTCCCCAAGGCCTACGTTTTCGAAACGGGCACCAATGTGTGGCGCCGATATTCGGCCTGGCCTCCGAAGGAAGCACAGGGTCGAACACTCTATTTGCATGCCAATGGATCGCTCTCCTTTGACGCTTCGGCTTCCGAGTCATCCGAATTTGACGAATATGTCAGCGACCCCTCCAAACCGGTGCCGTTTGTGAACTACACAAATTTAGACGTACCGCAGGAATACATGGTCTCAGATCAGCGGTTCGCAGACAGTCGTACCGATGTGCTGACTTATTCAACCCCAGTGTTGCAGGAGGACATCACAATCGTGGGCCCTCTATTACCCAAGCTATTCGTGTCAACGAGCGCAACGGACTCAGACTGGGACGTCAAGCTGATCGATGTCTATCCGAGCGACTATCCAGAAAGCAAAGCTGAAGGACAGAACAGCGAGGATCACAGCCAAAAACGCACTGATGTCGGGCCCCCCAAGTTCGACATGGGTGGATACCAGCTGTTGGTCCGCGGCGAGCCTTTCCGTGGGAAGTTCCGCCAAAGTTTCGAGAAGCCCGAACCGTTTACGCCGGGGAAAGTCGAACAAGTCGGCTTCGCGATGCAAGACGTGAATCACACTTTCCGGAAAGGCCATCGCATTATGGTGCAGATCCAGAGTTCATGGTTCCCGCTCACGGATCGGAATCCGCAGACATTCGTTAATATTCCGGACGCCAAGCTCTCGGATTTCGTTAAGGCGACGGAACGGGTTTACCACACCAGCTCGCATCCTTCTGGAATTGGGGTGCAGGTACTGGAAAACCCGGGAGCGGCGGAAGAACACAAATAGCCGCGTAATTCAGGCGTCGACGCCAAAAAACTGTTCGACGACCTTGATATCGGTTGTTCGGCGGTAATTCGGCAAGCTGTCGATGAACATGCGTCCGTATTGTTTTTTCAGGATTCGGTTATCCAGCAAGACGAGAAGTCCGCGATCATGAAGCGACCGGATTAGCCGTCCGAAACCCTGTTTCAATGTGATGACTGCGGATGGGACCTGATACTGGAAGAATGCATTGCCGCCATCCGCGTCAATTGCCTTCACTCTCGCGGCAATGACTGGATCGCTGGGGACCGCAAATGGAAGGCGGTCGATGATCACACAGCTGAGCTGCTCCCCTTGCACATCCACGCCTTGCCAGAACGAAGAAGTCGCGAATAAGACTGCATTCGGCGTCAGGCGAAACTCCTCAAGCAGGGCACTTTTCGGAGCATCTCCCTGGCGAAGCAGCGGAAATTTGATCTCTCCTAAGAGCCGCTGATAGATGTCATTCATCTGTGCATAACTAGTGAACAGAACAAAGGCACGTCCCCGGGTAATTTCCAATAATTCTCGGATACGCTGGGCTGCCTTGCCCAGAAATTGGGCAGTACGGGGATCTGGCAAATCCGGCGGGACATACATAACCGCTTGGCTCGGATAATCGAAATGGGAGGGCAAGACCAATTCACGGGCATGCTCGAACCCAAGGCGTCGGCGGATGTAGTCGAAATTACCGCCTACTGCTAGCGTCGCTGAGGTCAAAACCGAAGACTCCAGCTTGGACCACAAACATTCACGTAAGATCGGACCGACATCGATTGGAGTCGCTTGAAGGAAGACGTGCTGGCGGCCTGAAGAGCTATCTCGTGCTTTTTGAGATCCGCCCTCATTTCGCGCAAGTCCTGACCTGCCTCGCCTCTCGATCCAGAAAACGCAATTTCGGTCTTCCGATTCGAGCGCGAATCTAAGTTGAACCTGAATCTCCTGCGCTCGTCGAACGAATGCAAAGACCTCTTCCGGCTTCTGTTGCAAGCCTTCCAACTCCGCCGCCAACCGCGTGAGTGCCTGATCGAGTCCTGTATATTCATCGCCGTTTTCTTCGAGGAACTCACGTCGTGCGTCGAACGCGAAACGTCCATCCCCCGCGGGCAGGACGGAGAAAAACAGCTGCGAGCGCTCTCGCAGACTCCCAAGGGCGCCGGAGACCGATGCCGAGAGCGTGCGATTGTGCTGCATGGATTGCTCAACATCGCGTGCCAATTCCTCCATTCGGAGGTTGCTGACCGTAATACCGAAATAGTTTCCCGCAACGTCTTCGAGTTCGTGGGCCTCGTCAAAGATCACCGCAGCAGCTTCGGGCAGAATGCCAGCATCCGGTGCGCCGTCTGCCTGTAACTTGATCGCGAGATCCGCGAAAAACAGGTGATGATTCACGATGATGATGTCGCTTTCCATCCCTCGCCTGCGCATCTCCGTGATGAAACAGCGTTCCCACTCTTTGCACTTCTGTCCACTGCAGGTTTCAGCCCGAGCATCGAGCTTGTGCCATAGGGCGCTGGCTTCTGGAAGCTCGGCTAATTCGGCGCGATCTCCCGTCAAGGTGTTTTTCTCCCATGCAGCGATGGCGCGATACTGCTCAATTTCTTCGAATCCGCTTAGCACCGGCTGGTCCGTCAAGTCGTACAGCTTTTTCCGGCAGAGATAGTTATTGCGCCCTTTCATATAACAGACTGAAAGGCGAGCGCTTGACTTAGAGTCTGCGCAAAGAGCCTGCTCGAGGAAGGGAACGTCTTTGTAGAAGAGCTGTTCTTGCAGGTTCTTCGTTCCGGTCGAAATGATGACGCGCTTGCCGGAATGAATCACGGGAACCAGATAGGCCAGCGTCTTGCCCGTACCGGTACCGGCTTCTACGATAAGGTGTCTCTTTTCTGCCAGGGCTTCCTCAATGGCTTGTGCCATCTGCAATTGACCGCGACGAAATTCGTAGGCCGCGTGCTTCCGCGCCAATAACCCACCCGGCCCAAAGAACCGGTGGAGCGTCGCCTCCCCAGCAGTATCCGAGGTCGGGTTGGGCACAGGAAAAGCGTGATTGAAAGGTTGGGCCACGGAAGTCTCTATAATAACGATTCCGGCAGATCATCAGGTTCCTCGCGCCGAAAACATAGAAATAGTTTAATTTCTAACCTTGACTGAGAATCTCAGAAATCCAATTGAGGGTGACGCTCCGCCGACCTCACGCCCACCGGTCATCGCGATCGTGGGTCGACCAAATGTCGGTAAATCCACGCTATTCAATCGTATAGTCGGCTCCCGGCGTGCCATTGTCGGCGACGAACCGGGAATCACCCGCGATCGCCTCTATGGACAGGCCGAGTGGAATGGCCGGAAATTTCAGATCGTTGACACGGGGGGCATACTGCCCGATGACACAGACTTTATTCCCTCGGAAATCTTTCGGCAGGCTAGGGTCGCACTTGACGAATCTGCAGCAATCATCATGGTTGTCGACGGACGCTCGGAACTTGCTGCCCCCGATCTCGAACTTGCTCGCCTCCTTCGGAAAGTCAACCGCCCCTTGTTTCTAGCCGTGAACAAGGTTGACTCTGAGAAACAAGCCTTGCTCATTGACGACTTTCATCGTCTCCGCATTAGGGACATGTTCCCCATTTCCGCTGAACATGCGCGAGGTGTCGACGATCTGCTCGACGCAGTGATGGCTATGCTTCCGGCGAGCACGGCCGACGACACCATTACTTCTGAGGCGGAAACAGCAGACGACACACCTTCGAGCGCGGCAGAAGAGCGGTCGGATGAGATCAAAGTTGCCATCATTGGACATCCTAACGTCGGCAAATCGACTCTGTTGAACAGCCTCACATCTTCGGACCGAGCAATCGTTTCTCCCATCCCGGGCACCACACGCGATGCCGTAGATGAAATTGTTCACAAGAATGACTGCGCATTCCGCTTTATTGATACCGCCGGAATTCGCCGCAAAGGTAAGACGCATTTGATGGCTGAGAAACTTTCCGTCGTGATGGCCCACAAACACCTCGAAGCCGCCGATATCGCCCTGTTCGTGATCGACGCAACAGAGGGAGTCAGCCAACTCGATGCGTCAATCGCGGGCTATGCCCACGAGAGTGGCAGGTCCATCATCATCGTCGTGAACAAGTGGGATTTGATAATTACTGGGCAAGAAAAGAAGGGACGGCCGACGAAATCCGAACGTATGCGCGAGACAAAACGTCCCGGCGACCAAGCCGCCTATGAGGAGCGCCTCCGATATGAACTCAAGTTTCTGAACTATGCGCCGGTTGTTTTCATCTCGGCGCAGACTCGCAAAGGGATAGACCGGATTTTTACTGTGCTACAGGAGGTTGCCGCAGAACGCCGCAAGCGGATTACTACCTCAGAAATGAATCGTTTCCTTGAGCATATTGATTTTGATCGTGCTTCCGTTCCCATGCGCCAACGAGTCAAAATCCTTTACATGACCCAAGCGTCGGTTTCTCCTCCGACGTTCGTCCTATTCACGAATCGAGAAGTGAAGTTGCACTTCGCATACAAACGTTTTCTTGAAAACCAGATTCGAGCCGCATTCGGGTTTGTGGGCACGCCGATCTGGATCAAAACAAAGGCCAGGCAGTAACGCGCATCAGCGCCCGGCAACTTGCTGTTCCTGTGTCATCAGCCCAATTCTCTGCACTCAGGCGTGATGCGCCATATCAATCACGTCTGCAACGTACTGAAAATCCACATCTGCGTCTCCACGCACGAAAGCAACTTTCTCGACACGAGTCAAATAGATTCGCGCCAAACGATTCTCTAGTTGTTGCCATGGCACGTCTTCCTGGTTGATCCTGACCGAAGGCGTCTGACTTCGGCGGTCTGCAGCACCTCGATCACGATGGTTCGGGCTTCAGACTGCGCTGGAGTCGCCTTCTGATCCGGTTGTGGAATTTGTGCCTTTTCTCCGTACTCCGGGTCCATCGAAACCACCAACATGAACGATGATCAGTGTCAGCAATACATCGATCAGAGGTGTAACGTTAATCTGAGGTCCGGACGGACCTCCGCCTGCCATTGAGAAAGACATAGGAATTGCTCCTCGCGGGCACGCGCGTCTGCAAGCGGCCCGGAGTTCCCCGAAACCCATCGCAACGGTTTTCCTTTGGCGACCGCAACTCTGAAAGACTAAGCCCGAGAAAACAGCTCTAAGCCGGCTCGGGCGGAAGTCCTGGCAAAAATGGATTTATGGCCGCTGGTTCAGAAGGTGGATACAACGCGAGACTCAGGGCGCGATATCGAGGAGCGAAGAAATAGATCGAATATGCCGGGAAAAAGACGATCACCGGAACGGAAATCATCGCGACCAGGTACATGAACACCGCTAATAGCAGGCACCCCGCTATTACTGCCGCCGTAATCGTGAAGACATTCCAGGTGAGTCCGGCGGTCTTGCCCGCGACCAATGCCCCCACAACGACTCCGATAACTGGAATTGCCACCAACAATCCCATAATGAGTGTGGCAATCGTTACCAATATCGCTGCGCCGATCGCCAGAACAATCTTCATTCCGACGTAGGCGGCATAGCCACCCTGTTCTGTTTGCAGCAAGGGCAACAATCGACGCCATGCCTCAATCGGGCCCATCCCTTCCAGTGCCATTTGGGGCACAACGAAATCCTTAGTCAGCACGTGAATCAAAGCGATCACGACGAAGAAGAATAAAAACACGAATAGAAGTAGAATCCCGCTCACGACAAGTCCAGGAATGTGTTCCTTAGGGTGAGTAAACCATCCTGCGGTATAAGCCATAAGCGCAGGGACGCCGAATAAAACTGCAGCCACGGCAAACGTTGCAATGGCGAAACCGATTTGCC
>JASLEQ010000552.1 GCA_030151135.1 Candidatus Sulfotelmatobacter sp.
CTGCCGGGCACTGCAGCCGAGGTACTCGACGATCAAGTACGTCATATTTTGTCGGCGAACAAACTTTCGACGGCGCAGTGGATCGACGTGATCCGAACAGCGCACCGATGTGGGATCCGCACAACTTCGACACTCATGTACGGTCATGCCGAGACGCCAGAGCACTGGGTTCGTCAAATGCGTTTATTGCGTGACATCCAGGCGGAGACCGGAGGCTTCACGGAGTTTGTTCCGTTGGGTTTCGTCCATCAAAATACAATTCTTTTTCAGCAAGGATTGTCGCGCACCGGGCCAACCTTGGCGGAGCATCTCAAGGTTCATGCGCTGGCGCGGCTGCTGCTTGCGGGATCGATCAACAACGTCCAGGTTTCCTGGGTGAAGTTGAACAAGCAACTTTCGCAGCTTTGCCTGCACGCGGGAGCGAATGATTACGGCGGCACCTTGATGGAAGAGAACATCTCGCGCGAAGCGGGCGCGACCGCCGGACAATATACGAGTCCCGAGGACTTTCAGAATTTCATTTTGGAGATTGGGAGAATCCCGGCGGAGCGGAATACAACGTACTCCCGCATACAGATCAAAGTCCCGCTTGATGAGTACACGGCGGAACAAGCACTTGAGGCCGAGTTCGCATGAGCGCGAAGACGACGCCGCTGATGCGCCCCATTGCGATCATTGGAGGTACCGGGCCAGCGGGGATGGGCCTCGCGCTGCGCTGGGCGCGGGCGGGGCAAACGATCATAGTCGGCTCACGTGACGAGAAGAAGGCGCAGGTCACTGCCGCTGCTGTTGAGCATAGGGCGGGGAAACAGGCTCGTGTTTCCGGCATGGAAAACAATGCGGCCTGTGCGGCCGGCGATATCCTTGTGCTTACGGTTCCATTCGAGGGCCAGGCGGGAATTTTGAAGCAGCTGAAGCCCTCTATCACAGAGGGAAGCATATTGATCGACGCCACTGTCCCGTTGGCTGCCTCGGTGGGTGGGCGAGCATCGAGGCCTCTGGGAGTTTGGCAAGGTTCGGCGGCACAACAGGCGCAGGAACTCGTCCCGAAAGGGGTAAGCGTTGTAGCGGCCTTTCACAACCTCTCAGCGAATTTACTCCAAGGAGACGATCCAATCGATTGTGACGTCATCGTGTGCAGCGATGATCCTGACGCAGCGCACCTGACTCGGGAACTGGCCGCTAAAATTCCCGGAGTGCGAACGATCGATGGCGGGAAACTGGAAAACGCCAGAATCGTCGAGCAGATCACTGCCTTGCTTATCGGATTGAACATTCGGCACAAAGGCCACTCGGGAATTCGCATCACCGGCCTGCCGCCGGCCGCCTATCAATAGCGCGTTCGTCCAGGAGCTTAGTTTCTTTGAGCGAGAACCAGAACGCCGACTCGGCGCGCCAGTATCACAGCGGAACGAAGCATTCTTATCTCAGCATCCGAATGCACCCGCACATTCTCGACTGGGAAAATAAGCCGCTACTTTTCAAGATCTATCCGACGCTGGAAGTCACACGGCTGCCGCGCGATTTTGAGGAGACACGCAGGCCGGCGCTCGAGGCGATTGCGAATACAGGTGTGACCGCAGCCGGTGAGGCGATTCCGGATTTGGACACTCTGGCGCAGACTCTTTTCTTCTCGGCAGGAGTGACGCGCAGCAAGAAACATCCGCAAGGGGAAACATTTTTTCGCGCCGCATCGTGCACCGGGGCGCTGTATGAGATCGAACTCTACGTCGTTTGCTGCGACCTGCCGTCCAGAGAATCGAAGTCGGACGCTGCTCCGGCATTGCCGGCGGGCGTGTACCACTTTGGAGCGGCAGAGTTCGGGCTGCGGCAGCTTCGCGCCGGCGATTTCCGGAGAGTGCTGGCTGAGGCCACGGGAACGAATCCCAGCGTGGCACAGGCGCCGGTGATCATCATCTTCTCAGGGACATACTGGCGGAATGCGTGGAAGTATCATTCGCGCACCTACCGGCATTTTGGATGGGACAACGGGACAATCCTCGCGAATTTTCTCGCCATTTCATCCGCGGCAAATCTTCCAGCCCGTATCGTAGAGGGTTTCACCGATGAGGCAGTGAACAACTTGCTTGGACTGGACACCAAACGAGAGGTCGCCTTTTCGATCGCGACGCTCGGCCATACCGTCGAGGAAATGCCGTCAAGCCCGGAAATCCCTGCGTTGGATCTTCCTACAGTCGCGTATTCCACCAATGAGGTGGAGTATCCGGCGATGCGCAGGATACATGCCAGCTCTTCGCTGACCACGAGCGAGGATGTTGCATCGTGGCGCAGCAAGAGCTACAGGCGAAATATTCCTCCGGCCAAGGGAACGGTGATCCCACTGGTTCCGCTGGAAGATGCGAAGCGACCGAAGGACACGATCGAACAGGTCATCTCTCGCCGCGGATCGACTCGTGAGTTCTCGCGGGACCCCATCACTTATCAGCAGCTTTCGACGACGCTCAGTCAGAGCACTCGAGGGGTCCCGGCTGATTTTGTCGATCCGATCGGTGCGCATCTTAACGATCTGTATCTGATCGTCAACAATGTCGTTGGACTAGCGCCGGGAGCGTATTTCTATCGTTGGGAAGACAACTCGCTGGAACTTCTGAAAGCTGGAGAATTCCGTAACAAGGCCGGCTATTTGGGATTAGAGCAGCAACTACCGGCCGATGCTGCAGTGGACATTTTTTTCCTGGCCGATCTCAACAGGATTCTGGAAGCGTACGGAAACCGTGGATATCGGGCGATGCAGCTAGAGGCCGGTATTCTTGGCGGAAAATTTTATCTTGCTGCGTATGCACAGAAGTTGGGATGCACCGGCCTCACGTTCTACGACGACGATGTAATCAGCTTTTTCTCGCCACACGCACGCGGTAAGAGTGCAGTCTTTCTGATCGCCCTCGGACGCAGCGCACTGCGCTAGTAACGTCTCTAATCTTCTGCGATGGGAGTGGCGATTTCTTCAGCCGGCTCGCCTCCAGCCATGTTCTGCGCGATGATCAGCTTGCGGGCTTCCGCCCTGATTTTTGGTACTTGCAGGCTGAACCACCACGCGCCGAAGACGGATGCAAGTCCGCCGAGAGCGACGGTCCAGGGAGCTCCAATTCGATCGGAGAGTGCACCTCCGAGCAAGGCTCCAATTGGAGCAAGGCCCATGAACATCATGGAATAGACAGCCATGGTCCGCCCTCGGAGCGCGTCGGGGACCATCACCTGAATCAGCGTGTTGGAAGAAGCCATCTGCAGCATGATGAAGTAGCCGACAGGCAGTAGCAGCAGCACCGAAAGCCAGAAC
>JASLEQ010000599.1 GCA_030151135.1 Candidatus Sulfotelmatobacter sp.
GTTACAATGTTGCCGCGACTACAAACAAAGTTATATCAGGAAGGATGCCATGAAGCCGGCTCACCTCGGTCGTTCCGCATTTTTCTCATTTCGAAAACTCCCAAGTCTCATATCCACTCCTGCAGCCATAGCATGGGCAGCATCGCTAATGCTATTGGTAGCCTTGGCTGGTTGCTCCTCCGAATCCAATAAACCTGCCGAGGAGGCCAAGCCAGAAGTAAAGGGACCAGAGCTGCTGACAGCGCGTTCCGGCTTTCAGAAAGTCTATGTCGCTGCCCGTTCGTGGAACCAGGATGCCAGGCCGTATCGGCTCGAGTCAGTGGTCACAACAGACGGCAACGGACACGACGGCAAATGGGCAGTGTGGCGCGCCGGCTTCGCATCTGCGGCAGCACGCTCGGCAAAGACTTTCACTTGGTCCGGTAGCGCGGCTGACGGTGCCCCTTCCCGTGGGGTCAGTTTCGGTATCGAAGACAGCTACAGCCCGACCAACTCGTCCACACAAATTTGGGACATGGCGTTCCTGAAGATAGATTCCGATCAAGCCGAGGCGACCGCGCAAAAGCATGGCGGGGATAAGGTCCTAGAAAAGGCGCCGGATACCCCGATCACATACGTTTGCGACTGGAACCACAACACGAACGAACTGGTGTGGCATGTGATCTATGGCGCGAACCGTGAGGGCGCCAAACTGGTTGTTTCTCTGAACGCTTCAACGGGCGAGTTTATTCGGGTAGAGAAATAAGACGAACCGCCGCGGCGACCGAGCATGAATAGGCGATCATTGACCCGCATTCTCTTCAAGCTCGAGATGCCGCGCAATTTGCGTAAAAAAGCGGCAGAGCGCTTCGGACGATGTAATCGCACGTTTCAGCGTCTTGCGATCGCCGAATGATACGACATCTTGTGGGGAATACTGTAAACGAACCCGGTCTGCAGCGCAGTGAGCACTGAGAAGTTCCACGCTGGCGGCTGCAAGGTCTGCTTTGAGGCGTACAACATCAACTTGCTTCTTACTTCCAGACTGCATGAAACTGTCACTCCTTAATTTGGTATGAGGGGGAAGCGCGGGCGGGCACCGGGGTCGCCTTGGGAGGACTGCCTTTCTCGACCATAGGCACCCGCCCTGCGAGGTGCTTCTTCTTGCTGAGATTAAGTATACATCGTTAACGATACAGTGTTCAAGTAATAGTTCACGAAAGAGGTGACGTGCCAAGGCATCCCGATCCTGACCTGGAACAACGAATCCTCGCGGCTGCTTCACGCCTATGGGCGCGCGGCGGGGAGAAGGCTCTTACCATGCGAGCTATCGCAAAGGCCGCCGCGACCACCACGCCCACGGTTTACGAACGTTATCGCGATCGTGACGACATTCGTCGGGCATTGCGGCTCAAGACGCGCAAGGAGTTGTTCGCCACTGTCAGCCGGGGGCGAACCCTTCGCGAAGCGATTGAGCGCCACTTGAAATTTGCCATGGAAAACACTCACGCCTACGAAGTGTTATTCGATGGCGTTGGTCAACCACCCTCTCTGTACGAACAATGGCCTTCGTTTAACTTCATGCGCGAGCGCCTGGCTGAAAGGTTAGGAGGATCGCCGCGGCAGCTGAACCGTTTGATGATGGCACTCTGGTGCCTCGTGCACGGCACCGCGATGCTCATCATCCGCGGACAGTTTGAACGAGCGTTACGGACGCAAACCTTACACGCCTGCCTCGATGCGGTCGACAATCTTCTTCGGACCGCCGAGACGCGTAAAGGCTTCGTTGAATCCGGTCCCAAGTGGCCAGCCAACCTGATTCTCGGCAAAGCGGAACAAAGCCAATTGGGCAATGGAGAGGTCCACCGGCGGAAGAGCTCGAAGCGGGGCCGCGCCTGATAGAAACTACCTTTCCGTCAACAGCTACGCGTCGGGCCTTATTTAGGCGCTTTGGCGCTGGCAGCGGAGCTCTTTAGCCGCTCCATGGCCTTTTTCGCTTCGCCCGCTTCCGGACCATAAGGAAGGATTTTTAAATAGCTCTGGTACTCCGCTCGAGCTTCATCTGGACGGTCCATCTTTTCCAGGCACACTGCAAGGCGATACGTCGCAATCGCATCGTTATCTTTGTAGAACAGCGCTTCGCGATACCGGTCTTCCGCAGCTCGATAGTTCTTCTTCTTGAAATAGAAATCGCCGACCTCGACGTCTTTTGCAGCCTTATGCGGGTCCCATGGATGAAACTCTCCAACATTGGCGCCCCCCGATGATCCCTCATCCATCATTACATCAGGGCTTTGGGGATGCGCTTTGGCATCGTCCGCCGGAGGGCTCAGATCGACCGGATCGGCCTTGCTGGAACTCTCTCCGGGATCGACCGGCATGGTATTCACATTCACGCCGTCGGAGCGTGGCGGGGCCAGCTTTGGGTTCACCGGCGTACTCTGAGAGGACGATGGGGTGTTTTGCCCGCTGCCTGCGGGCTTCGTCGAGCTCGAGTCCTGCGCCTGCGCGACCGCGCACGCCAGCAATATCAAAAAATAGACTCGCATCATTCCATTCTAGCCCGAATGCGTGGAGCGGAACGCCTGCAGGCAACGCTCTGCAGTTTCCATCTCGGAGAAGCGGCTGCCTTCCTGCTCCACCAGGTAGAACTCCACTCCCCCTCCATTTTCAGCGGCTTGAAAGATTCCTTTCCAATCGGCCTTCCCTTCTCCAAAAAGTGTTTTGTAGCCAATACCTGGATCCGGAGACCAGTCTTTACAATGGATGGAGCGAATCCTGCCCGGGTTGGCTTTGATCCATGCGACCGGATCCGCGCCCGCTTCAAGGCAGGTCCCGACATCCAACTGCAACATGACGCTCGGCTTCGTATTGCCGGCCAGAATTTCGATTGGACGCTGGCCCCCGATGGGCCTCCACTCCGCGTCATGATTGTGGTAGCCAACTTTTAGGCCGGAAGGCGCTAGCTTGTCAGCAGCCGCATTCAGATCTTCGGCTATAGCCTTCCAGCCGTCCACCCCGCGCTCAGGATCGCTTGAGGCCTGAACTAAGTACTTCGCGCCGAGGATTTTATTGACTTCGATAGCGTGCCCGATCTTCTCCGCACCAAAATTGGCTGGGTCATTATGTGTCGAATAACAGCGAATTCCGAGGTCGTTCATTAGCTTGCGCATATCTTTCGCTTGCGCTGCGGTCCAATTGAAATAAGGAGCGTAAAACTCCACACACTGGTATCCCATTTTGGCGACTGCGCGCACGGTTCCGTGCGCATCTTTTTGTAACTCGTCCCGAACGGAATACAGTTCCAGGCCAACAGGGATTGACGTTGATGGCGCCAAGCCCGAAGCCATTCCGCGTAAAGCCCAGGGCAGAGCCGCGGACATCGCAACGAAAGAACGACGGGAGATGTTGGAGTATGCCATGGGTGCATATTACTCCCGAACGGCGACCGTTTTTAGCGACTCTTCGCGTCACTCATGCACAATAGTCGCGACGTTCATATGGCTTCGGCCCCCGTCGAGACCGGTTGCCAGAAAACCTGCCTTGCGCCTCTGATGATCTTCTTCTGCGAGCCTCTACTTCCAGGATGCAAAGCGAAGATTTCACAGAAAAATCACCGCATCTTCTTCGAGGTTTCTGACATCATTGGTGTTATGCGTGTCCTCAACCGTGGAGTTCCCTAACGGTATTGGTCCGGCGCCCGTAAGCGACGTAAAGCGTAACCGCTGCACTCA
>JASLEQ010000652.1 GCA_030151135.1 Candidatus Sulfotelmatobacter sp.
CTACCGTCTCCCCTGATGGCAGGCTGCTTGCCTATGTTCTGAAGAGCCAGGTTTGGACCCTGCAACTTGCCGACAAAAGCGCCCAGCCTGAACAACTGGTGCAAACGCGGGGCTCGTCGCTCGACCTGCGCTGGTCTCCCGATAGTGCGCGGCTGGCCTTCGTTAGTGATCGCGGCGACCACAGTTTCATCGCCGTCTATTCTTTTGCCGCCAAATCGATTTCCTATCTCGATCCGTCGACCGATCGCGACGAGAGCCCGCTATGGTCGCCCGATTCCAATCGCATTGTCTACCTGCGCATCCCGTCCGATAAAGAGTCGACGCTGTTCGTGCCCCATCGCACCGCGCTTCCGTGGTCGATCCGCATCTCGGACCTGAGCAGCGGCAAGAGCCGAGAGATCTGGTGTGCCGCCGAGGGCAGGGGGAGCGCCTTTCGCGAGACCGATTCGCAAGACCAACTGCATTGGGCCGCTGGAGACCAGATCGTGTTTCCCTGGGAGCGCGAAGGTTGGCTGCATCTTTATTCCGTTCCGGCGTCGGGCGGCGAGGCGGCCGCGCTTACTCCCGGAAATTTCGAAGTGGAACACGTGAGCCTGAGCGCTGACCGCAAAACTCTGGTTTACGACTCGAATCAGGACGACATCGACCGGCGCCACGCGTGGAAAGTCAATTTCGGCGGCGCCAGCAAGCCGATCGCGCAGCCCGTGACCTCCGGCAGCGGTATCGAAACTCAGCCGGTGGTCGCGAGCGACGGAAGCACCGTCGCGGTGCTGCGCTCCGACGCCCACACGCCCATGCGCGCCGCCATCGTACGCGACGGGAAACTCCTCGATCTCGCGCCTCAGGCGATTCCCAAAGACTTTCCAGGGGAACACTTCGTCACGCCGCAGCAGGTCGTCTTTCCCGCCGCGGACGGCCTCGAGATTCACGGCCAGCTCTTTCTTCCACCAGGGTTGCACTCCGGAGAACGCCGTCCGGCAGTCATCTTCTTTCACGGCGGCAGCCAGCGCCAGATGCTGCTCGGCTGGCACTACATGGAGTATTACTCCAATGCCTACGCGATGAATCAATACCTCGCCGGGAGGGGATTTGTCGTGCTCAGCGTAAATTACCGCAGCGGCATCGGGTACGGGCTCGATTTCCGCGAAGCGTTGAACTACGGCGCCGACGGAGCCAGTGAGTTCAATGATGTGATGGGCGCCGGGCTATTCTTAAAGAACCGGCCCGAAGTGGATCCGAAGCGCATTGCCTGCTGGGGCGGCAGCTATGGAGGTTATCTGACAGCGCTGGCTCTGGCCCGCGCCTCCGACCTCTTTGCCGCCGGCGTGGATATGCATGGCGTGCATGACTGGAATCTCGAAATCCCGACTTTCACGCCGAACTACGACCCAAGGCAGCATCCGGATTTTGCTCGGCTCGCCTTCGAATCCTCTCCCATGGCTTCAATCAGCACCTGGCGATCGCCGGTCCTGCTCATCCATGGCGACGACGACCGCAACGTTCCCTTCGCCGAAACCGTGCAGTTGGTGGAAGCGCTGCGTAAACAGAAGGTCACATTCGAGGAGCTGATTTTCCCCGACGAGATTCACGATTTCCTTCTCCGCCGCGACTGGATTCGCGCCTACACGGCGACGGAAGATTTCCTGAGGAGAAGACTGGAGATCAAGATAAACACGGCGGCCGATCGATGATGGGGGGAGATGAAATCAAGCACCTTACATAACTTAGTTGCCGCACGGAAGTCAACCACCACACTTGGAGCCGCTACCGAACACCAAGGCATCACTGTACCTTGTACAATAACGTTTGAGCAGCGCGCGCGAGGGATTCCGCAAAAATCTCCTTACAAAACTCCTCTCTTTGATTTTCGTCAAGGTGTTCACCAGCAGGTTTAGTAACTCTGTCTTTCAGCAGACCAAGTGCCGGATTAATTTAGATAGACCGCCCTGGTCGCACTTACTTTTGCGTCTCTACGAACGTCACCGCAAAAGGTTCTTATTGCAAGCCTTCCAAGCTTCTTATCCAGACCCAGAAGCCCGCCTTGGCAGTGATAGATTTTGATCCGCTACCTACCTAGCGTGCTCGAGACACGCTTACCCCGCTGTGCGACCGCGGGAAGCCCAAGTTTTCTTGAGAACATATGCATAAGCTGCTCTCCGCATCCATCAGTGCGGTTCTGGCTTTGTCCGGGACACAAGTGTTCGCGCAGGCGAATGTGAACGAAAACCAGGAAACCTACATCTATGTCGATGCGAACGCCGGAAGCGACACAAATCCCGGGTCGCAGCAGTCTCCGTTCAGGACCATTCAGACGGCCGTGAATTTCGCGAATTCGCTCAATCAAGGTGGAACCGGGGTAAGAATTGTAGTCAATCCCGGCGTCTATCGCGAGGCTGTCAGCATTCAATACGATCAATCCACTGCGGCTCCTCTGACGGTGCAGGCGGCTGCGCCGGGCACCGCCGTCATCACCGGGGCTGACGTGGTCTCCGGCTGGAAGCAGCAGAACGCGACGACTTATATGAGTTACTGGCCGAGCGGCTTGGCTACCTGTGCTATTCCATCCGGTTGGCCCACAAGTTTTGCGCCCATCGCACAAAGAGCCGAAGTTGTAATGGTAAACGGCGTTCCGTTAACACAAGTTATGTCTTTCAATGACCTGCGGCCGGGAACGTTTTATTACGGCGATCGCTATCAGTTGTTGCATATTACTCCCCCTGCGGGAACCGACATGAGCACCGCCGTGGTCGAGGCGGCCGTGCGAGCCAAAACCCTCACCGTGCAGGGCAGGTCAGACGTTGTCCTTCGTGGATTGACATTTCAGCAAGCGGCCAATTGTTTCAATGCGACGAGCGCCTCAGTAACCTCAAGTTATAACGTCCTGGTTGATTCGATCACCGCCAACTGGAATAACTGGGGAGGATTTGGTGTATTCGGTTCTAGCTCCGTGACGGTGCAAAACTCTACCGCAAGTTACAACGGCGGAGTCGGCTTCATGGGCACCAGGGGG
>JASLEQ010000669.1 GCA_030151135.1 Candidatus Sulfotelmatobacter sp.
CGCGACCTGGGCGGCATCATCATTATCGATTTCATCGATATGGATGAGCGCCGCAACCGGCAGCGCGTGATGCAGGCGCTGGAAGAGGAGCTGCGGCATGACCGCGCTCCTTCGAAGACTTTGCAGTTTAACGATTTCGGATTGGTGGCGATTACGCGCAAGCGCGTGAAACAGTCGCTAGAGCGGACGATTGGAGCGCCGTGTCCGTATTGCCAGTCGACTGGGTACGTGAAATCGGTGACGACGATCTGCAACGAGATATATGTCGAGATGCGAAAGATCGCCAAGCACCTGGAGCATGAAGATGTGATGCTGCGAGTGCATCCAGATGTCGCCAAGGAACTCAAGGGCAACAATGCGCGCCTGCTGAACGAAATGGAAGAAATGACGAAGCGGACGATCATTGTGAAGAGCGATCCGGCTGTGCACCAGGAACAGTTCGATATTAACTAGCTGTCGGCTCAGAGCTGTCAGCTATCAGCTTTCAGTCAGTCAGAACGGGCGCTTCGGCGCCCGTTTTCTTATGTTTAAAACATATGGCAAGACCCAAGCGAACGAAAACGAATTGGCGGAAGGACAAGGGACAGTATTTAGGCTGCGGAAGCAGCGCGGAATCTGGGTATTGTCTTCTGATGAGCGCGTTTCGAACGAAGACGAAAACCGAATGATCGAGACGATTCGACTCCAGCGGGAACGAAAGTTGCTCGGTGATCTGGCAAACTAGCTGACGTTGGCGAAGGTGCTGGCGGCGATATCGGCTTGGATGCGGAGTTTTTTTGCCGATTCGTGAATGGAACGGGCTGCCGGACCCGAGCCGCTCTGTTCGGCCGTTTTGGCAGTGCTGCCCGCCTCTTCCGCCGTGGTGCTGGCCATATCGAGCAGGACGACGATGGAGTCGGCATGTAGCTTCCAGATCGACGACATCTTCTGGCTGCGTTTCAGTTCTTCAATTTCAGTCCGGATGCGGGCGGAGATCGATACCAGCCGGATCAAAGTTCGCGCCACTTCCGCGCGCAGGCTCTTCTCTTCAAGATATGCGGCATTGTAGGCGTCAGCTTCCGGCGCGGTAAGCGTCAGGTTGAAGAAGCGCATGGGAACGATCTGGCGATATTTTGGATCGGCTACGCGCACGAACACCCGGATGGATTCTTCGACGCGGCGGAGTTTCGACTCTTCAGCGGAGAGTTGCTGGGCGGTCACGGCCGGCGGCTGGAATACTGCCGGCGCCGGAGCTTTGGGAGGCGCCGCCTTGGCCGGTTTCGGAGCAGCGCCCGCGCCACTCGCCGCCGCCGCGGCCCGCGGTGGCTGTGAAGCCGGGGTGATCAGCGAGCGCCGGATGGGCGGACGCCGGTCGAGTTCCTTCTTCAGTTTCGATACCCTGCGAAATTTTTCGGCGGTGCTGCCGTAATCGGCTTCCAGCAACTGCTTCTCTTCGATGGCTGCCACATGTTCGACGGTCACTTCAACGCCATCGACCGTCGTGAGGATCGTCCCGCCCATCTCTTCGAGCGCTTGCCCGAAGTTCTTGATCTCGCTCAATGCCTTCACGAACAATTCGTCAAATTTCTTTCCGAACGCTGCGTTGTACGCGGCAACGGTTGCGAGGACTCCGGGGTGATAAAAGGATGAGTCCAGCCACTGCTTGAGTTCGCGAACGCGGCCGACCATGCCGGAATCGATCAGCGCGTTGAAGTCACGGAACCGTGAAACCTCTTCCAGGAACGGGTCGAAGCGCCGCAATAACTGCACGTGTTCTTCAGGAAGCGAAGGCACATCGCTGTCAGCGAGAATTTCGATCAATGCGATTTCAAAGGGCGAAAGCGGCAGCGCTCCGTCCAGCCCGTATCCACTCTGCTCCCACTGTCCTGGAACGCGAGGATGGCGATAGAGAAAGGTCGCGATCAGATCGGTCTTGTCACGATTGATGTCGGAGACTTCGCGGCGGCGGACGAAATAACGCAGCAGCCCCTCGGCGACTTCGGAGTCTGTGTCCGGTGTGAGCGCCTGGCGCAACATTGCCGGCGTGATTGCCATGTCGAGCAGGTGCAGCCAGCGGTACATCCGGGCCAGCGTATTGGGCAGCTCGCGGTCAGTATGGCGTAATGCGTCCTCATCGAGATCGCGCGGAATCGGCACGTCGCCGCCAAGCGTATCCCGCAGAAGCTTCTGGTAGAAGCCCTGGACCGTCGCCAATATGGCTAGTTCAAACCGAAGATCTTCGGCCAAAAATGCCCCCGAAACCGCGTGTGCTGGATAAAACTTTACTCACGTTTAAGTAAAGCGAAAAGGTTACCAACGGTGCAAGTTACTACCGGTATGGCCTTTGGAAAGGAACGGGACGGAGGGAATCCGGAGGTACATGGACTTCCGGAGCTCTGAGACGTGAGTTTCGGGTAAGACTAGAACACGACCGTCTTGTTGCCGTAGACGAGCACCCGATTTTCCACGTGCGAGCGGACGGCGCGCGACAGAACTACTTTTTCCAAGTCACGGCCCTTGCGGATGAGATCTTCGACGGTGTCGCGGTGAGAGACGCGGACGACGTCCTGCTCGATGATGGGGCCATCGTCGAGGACTTCGGTGACATAGTGGCTAGTGGCGCCGATCAACTTGACGCCGCGCTCGAAGGCTTGATGGTACGGCCGAGCCCCGACAAATGCTGGCAGAAATGAATGATGGATGTTGATGATGCGCTGCGGATATCGGTTGACGAAGTCGTTCGACAGAATCTGCATGTATCGGGCGAGCACCATGAAGTCGGGCTTGTGTTCGGCGATCAGGGTCTCGATTTTCGATTCTGCGGCCTGCCTGTTTTCTTTCGTAACTGAGACGATGGCGTAAGGAATTTTGTAGAAATCGGCGATGGCTTGATTGTCTGCATGATTGGAGATGATCAGGGGAATCTCGCAGGCGAGTTCTCCGCTCTGATGGCGGTAGAGCAGGTCGACGAGGCAGTGATCGTATTTCGAGACGAAGACGATCATGCGCGGGCGATGCGAGGATTGGGCGAGACGCCATGTCATCCGAAACTTGTCGGCGATGGGAGCGAAGTGTTTGCCGAAATCGGCGAGCGGGACATCGAAGTCCTTGGGATCGAACTCCACGCGCATGAGGAAGAGTCCGGACTCTTCGTCGGCGTGCTCGTCGGCATGAAGGATGTTGCCGTTGTGGCGGAAGACGAAGTCAGCGATGGTGGCGACTTCGCCCTTGGCGTCGGGGCAAGAGACGAGGAGGATGGCGGAAGGTTTCATCTTGCCCCACCCCAAAACTGCCACCACCTTTTAGGGGACGCCGGAGCCGATTGGGACGGTCCTTGCGCTTTCACCCGGCTCCGCAGTTCCCGAATCTCGCTCTGTATTTCACTGACCAATTCGCCAGATTCGGCGACTTCGTCTAATCGGTTGATCTCTTCGAGCTTATCCGCCGCGAGTAAGAGATGGCGATCGAGGTCCTGAACGGGCCAGATGTAATCGCGTCCAAGAAAAAGTAAGACGGCCGCTGCGGCCCGAATTTCTTGGTATGAGTTCGCTACGTCGAGTTTGAGAGTGTCCTCGACGTGTTTTGCGAGCTTGGTTTTATCGAACAGATCGTCAAACCAGTCCGCGGCTCCGTCGTTGTCCCATGGCAGCTTGTCCCATGTGCCCATGCTCTAGCCTTTTCGGTTTATCAACTATCGCTTCAAATTCCTCAAAATCTCTTTCGCCGCATTCGCTCCGGATCCACCCGTCAATCCAGCTCCAGGGTGAGTGCCGCTACCGCAGAGATATAAGTTTTCGATCGGCGTGCGATATCTTGCCCAGTCCAGCAGGGGGCGCATGGTGAAGAACTGATCTAGCGCGAGATCGCCGTGGAAGATTTGTCCGCCGGTGAGGCCGTATTTTTCTTCGAGATCATGCGGGGTGATGATCTGGTGGGTCAGGATCAGCTCGGGCAAGTTCGGCGCGTATTGCGAGAGCGTTTGCACGACGGTTTGTCCTAACGCCTTGCGCTGTTGCTCCCAGTCGCCTTTTAGCTTGTACGGCGCGTATTGCATGTAGATCGACATCACGTGCTTGCCTTCGGGGGCGAGCGTGGGATCGGTCAGGGACGGAATCGTGGCTTCGAGATAGGGCTGGCGCGAGAACTGTCCATACTTCGATTCGTCGAAGGCGCGTTCGAGGTAGTCGATCTCGTTGCCTATGTGGATGCGACCGCGAAGGGCAGAGGAGTCGACGTTTTTCAACGCGGTGAACTTTGGCAATCCCGAGAGCGCCAGATTTACTTTGGCGACCGTACCGTTGCCACGGTAATTCTGCAGATGTTGCACGAAATCTGGAGAGAGATGGACCGGGTCCGTCAGTTTCAGCAGAGTGCGTTTCGGGTCGGCGTTGGAGATGACCGCCTTCGCGTGAATTTCTTCTCCGGTCGAGAGCAGGACTCCCGTGGCCGCGCCGTTCTGCACGCGGATTTCAATCACTTCGGCGCCGGTGCGAATTTCCGCGCCCGCTGCTTTTGCAGCGGAGGCCATCGCTTGCGTGATGGCGCCAGCGCCTCCAGCGGCGAAGGAAGCGGAGCCTGCGGGATGCGAATCGGCGGCGGCGCGGATCAAGAGAACGAGTGCGCTGCCTGCGGACCACGGGCCGAGGAACGTTCCGAAGACGCCGCGAGCCGCGATCACGGCGCGGAGAA
Organism: Candidatus Sulfotelmatobacter sp.; assembly: GCA_030151135.1. The sequence goes on from JASLEQ010000669.1 coordinate 4,669, forward strand.
GTTCAGTTTCGAAATATTCTGAGGCGAGATCGGCGACGGCCATTGGGCCCCAGCGAAGCAGACGGAACATGTCTTTCTTGCCGAGCTTGCGGATGGCGCGCCCGGTTTGCAGCATGCTCCAGAGATCGCCGCGGCTTGGGTTGTCGATGTCCGGCGGAGTTGTTGCGAGGGCATCGGCGATGACCTTGCTGATCTTGCCGAGCGACTGCTGGAATTCGGGATACTTCGCGGCGTCCTTTTGCGAGAAGGCAGAAATTTCCTGCGCGGATTTTGCGGCGTCTTGATAGAGCGTTAACGCGCGGCCGTCTGGGGAGAGGGCTGTCACGCAGACATCGGGCGTGATCATCTTCAGGCCGTGCTTTTCCAGTTGCATGTCGCGGACGATGTCGGGGCGGATGGGGCCTGCCGTGTGCGCGAGCGTGGAGCAACGGAAGCCGGGATGGAATTCGTCGGTGACTGCGGCGCCGCCGACTTGTGCGCTGCGCTCGAGGACGAGCGGCTTGTATCCGGCTTTGGCCAGGTAGAAGGCCGTGACCAGGCCGTTGTGGCCTCCGCCGATGATGACGATGTCTTGTGAAGTAGTGGTCATAGGGAGTCGTGCCTAATGTCGGGAAGAGAATGCCTTGATGCGCTCGTTCCGCTGCCGGGGGGCGCGGGTTCCTTCGACTGCAGTTTTGCTTCGGCCTTGCCGAAGCAAAATCCTCGCTCAGGATGACAGACTTTTGAGATGTTCTCGCAATCGGTGCTCATAGAGCTACGCTGCCTTGATGTCTTTCAGAATTTCCAGTGCGGCCAGGCGGCCGTTGGCGCCCATGATGCCGCCGCCCGGGTGTGTTGCCGATCCGCACATGTACAGATTCTTGATCGGAGTGCGGTATTGCGCCCATCCCGGTACCGGGCGCAGGAAGAAGAGTTGTTCGAGCGAGAGTTCGCCCTGGAAAATGTTTCCCTCGCTCAGTCCCCATTCGCGCTCGAGATCGAGCGGGGTGACGACCTGCTTTTGGATGATGATGTCTTTCAGGTTCGGCGCGTATTCCGAGATGGTGTCGACAACCGTATTGCCGAAGGCTTCTTTCTCGGTATCCCAATTCAAGCCAGGGGCGAGCTTGTACGGTGCGTATTGCACGAAGCATGACATGACGTGCTTGCCCGGAGGCGCGACGGAGGGATCGGTGAGCGACGGGATGACCATGTCGATGTATGGACGTTTCGAGAAGTGTCCGTACTTGGCGTCGTCGTAAGCACGCTCCATGTACTCGACCGTGGGAGAAATCGAAATCGCGCCGCGCAAGTGAGCTCCGGGTCCGGGCATGCACTTGAAGTTCGGGAGCCCATCCAGCGCCATGTTGACCTTGCCGGACGATCCGCGGAACTTGTAGCGGTTGATTTCTTCGAGGAACTCGCCGGGTAGATGCTGG
>JASLEQ010000510.1 GCA_030151135.1 Candidatus Sulfotelmatobacter sp.
GGTCATTTGGATCGAACTGCCCATCCAGGAAAGCTCTCCGGCTTCGGAGATGATCGATTCGTTGTTCTCAAGAATGAACTCGAGGACGGGCATAGTCGTTCCGGTGATGCGATTCTGCATGGATTCTCCTGGACAGGATCAGAGTTGCGCGCCAACTAGAGCGCCAGAAAGGACGAGTATACATCGCAGAATCCGTACGGAGTACTCGGTACCCGGTGTCAAAATTGCGAATTGCAGAATTGCAATTGCGGATTGCAGATTTGGACAGCCGGCTTTTCGCAGCCGATCACGCCGGTCCGGGATCGGTGGAGCGAATTCCGTACTTCGTCAGCTTGTAGGCGAGAGCACTGCGAGACAGACCCATGCGGCGCGCTGCTTCGGCTTGGGCGCCGTGGGTTGAAGTGAGAGTGCGCACGATCAGTTCCCTTTCGGCCTTTTCGAGCACGCCCGTCAGGTCAAACGAATCCGCAAAGGGGATGCTCAGCCCGCCAAGTTTGGCGTTTCCGTTTGCGGCCGCCGCAACTTCTTTGTAGATGACGGGCAGATCGTCCGCACTGATCTCGGAATTGCTGGTCAGGATGTATGCCCGTTCGATCAGGTTTCTCAATTCGCGCAGATTCCCCGGAAAGTCGTATTGCTGCAGTTTCTGCAGTGCATCGGAGGTCAGGTGACGCCTCGGCATCTTCAGGTCTGTAGCGATGTGGTGGCAGAAAAGATCGCTGAGGCCTGCGATGTCATCGCGACGTTCGCGCAACGGAGGAAGGTGAATGGGCACCACATTAAGACGGTAGAAAAGATCCTCGCGGAAGGACCCTTCCTTTACCCGCCGTTCAAGATTGCGGTGAGTGGCGACCAGGACTCGAACGTCAACGCGGCGAGGACGCGTCGAGCCGACGCGGAGCACCTGACCATCCGTAAGAACGCGGAGGAGCTTGGCCTGCGCCGCGAGAGACATTTCTCCGGCCTCATCGAGCAGGAGCGTTCCTTCATGCGCAGCTTCGAACAGGCCTTGGCGCTGGCGGTCGGCGCCGGTGAAGGCTCCCTTCTCATGCCCGAACAATTCGCTCTCAAGGAGGGTCTCGGTGAAGGCGGCGCAGTTGACCGCGACGAACGGTTTGGAGGAACGAGGGCTGTTCCGATGGATGGAGCGGGCGACCACTTCTTTTCCTGTCCCGGTTTCGCCGGTGATCAAAACAGTGGCGTGGGTCGGCGCGACGCGGGAAATGTGGTCGCGGACGACATGCATGGCGGGGCTGTCACCATAGATTTCAGAAGCGCCCTCGAGGCGGACAACCGCATCCTTCAGCAGGATATTTTCGCGGAGCAAGCGGGTGCGCTCGCAGGCGCGGCGGACTGCGGCGCGCACCACCTCCGGTTGAAACGGCTTGGTGAGGAAGTCGAACGCTCCGTTCCGCATGCTTTCGACGGCCAACTCTATGGTGGCAACAGCAGTGAGGATGATGACGGGCAGGGTGGGATCGTTTTCCTGTGCAGCGGCGAGCACGGCGAGGCCATCGCCGTCGGGCATTCTCTGATCGGTGATTACGACGTCGAAATCGTTCGCAGCAAGACTATGCTGCGCCTCCCGGACTCCAGCGGCTTCCCAGATTTGATGCTGATCCTGGCGGAGATTGGAAGCCAGGATCCGCCGCATGCTCGGTTCGTCGTCAACTATAAGGATTCGTCCCATTCATCAGTCCTGGATCTTCTTGTTTTGGTCGGAAGCTGGCAGCAGCAGTGAGAAACGGACCCGGTCGGGCCCATTGGAAGCTAAAAGAAGGTCGCCACCCTGGGCGCGCAGACTGTTGCGAGCAATGGCGAGTCCGAGCCCGGTACCGTGAGGCTTGGTCGTGAAGAACGGCTCGAAGATGCGGCCTAGAGCGGATTCAGGAATTGCGGGGCCGGCATTTTCGACCTCAATATGGACTTGCTGATCGCCATTAAAAGCCTGGATCAACACCCTGCCGTTCGCCGGGGAAGCATCGATTGCATTTAAAAGCAGGTTGATCAGTGCTTGCTGCAATTGAGCTTCATCGGCATTTACATAGAGACGATCGGGTACTTCCAAATTGAAGTGAATCCCTTTGTGGCTGGCGTGAGCGCGAGAAGCGTCCGCGACATACGCAACCAGATCGGAGATCGAGAGTGGCTGAAGATTAGGAGGCCGGGTGCTGGCGTAATCGAGAAATTCGGTGGTCAGGTTGCTCAGGCGATTGGCTTCCTGCGAAGCAATGTCGAACATTTCTTCGCGCTCGGGCCCCGTCAGAGTTCTTGCGGTGGCGATGGAGCTTGCGATCATTGCAACGGGATTGCGGATTTCATGAGCGATGGCGCTCGACAGGCGTCCCACCACAGCCAGCCTCTCTTCGCGGAGCAATTTCTCTCGCGTGCGCTCCAGTTCGAGCACGTTACTGGCCAGACGATCTTCCTTCCGGCGGAGATCGCGAAGTAGCAACCAGACGAGAATGCCCACAATCAGAAAAAGAAGCGACGTGATGCCCGCTTCGAAATACTCCCCAACTTCGAGCGGCGGGTGGCCTTTGAAATACCACCAGACCTGGACAAACAAGGAAACGTCTACGACGGTGACGACTCCGAGGATGGCGGGAAGTTCGAAGCGAAACGCAGCTTCGAGGACGGCGACTACCATCAACACGAAGTAAGGAGTGTCTTCCTTGTCCGTGAGGATGCAGAGCATCGAGGTGACGACGACGTTGAGCGCGATGGAGGCCCAAGTGACGATGACGACGGTGCGATGCGTCAGCGGCCGCGGATCACGCCGTAACCAGAGCCATTCTGCGATTTTCGGAATGACTCCGAGCCAGACCGCAAGAATGACGATACGTGGAGGCTTTCCCCAGAAGTCGGCGAAGTAGAGATGCAGGGAAAAAAGGCCAACAAGAATGAGGAGGTAGAGGCTGATGAATATCGATTCCTGGCGGCGGAACGAGTCCAGGTCGGAGGGCAAGATGGATTGGGATGAGAAAACTTTCCTGAGCACGCCTCGTTTCTCCCAGATAAGAAACTACAATCCGCTAATCTTGCGCCACACTTCGCGAGAAGGGTGCGCTTGCAGCGGAACCTGCGTATGTGATTCTGGTCACACTACATGAAGCGGAGCAACATTCCAGGAAATGGCGCCCGCTCATGGACTGCCGTATAGAAAATTTTGCGCCGAAGTTCAAAAATCTTGACGGCGCAAATGCGACTGTCGGAACGAAATCCGGTCAACGAAACATTGGATGCATGATGAAGGTGGGAAAACGCCTCATGGATTGCCGTTGCTTACGATGGTCGGTGTCCGTCCCTGTCTACGCCGAGCTTAGCTACAGACACATCAGCCATCGGTGCGTTGTAAAGGAAGAAGTTGAGGTGGTGCCGGGAGGGGGAGTCGAACCCCCAAGACCCGAAGGTCGGCGGATTTTGAGTCCGCTGCGTCTGCCAGTTCCGCCATCCCGGCACTTCGTGAGGCCAATGAGTTGCGAAGGTGTCTTCCGTTCTGCGGCGCGTAACAAGCGCGCCAGCATTGCCCTCAGGCATTATATTGCGCGTTGCATATCTTCTCAAATCGGGGGCGCTCGGTCACGTTTAGCTGCGTCAACGAGGCTAGACCTCGACAGCCTCGGCCTAAAGTTTAAAACCACGCTGCCGATAAGATAGACAAGCGCAAGTAGGCTTTGATCCAGCTGCGAAAGGACGAAAAGAAATGACCATCACTGCGATTTCCGCCGCGGGTATTGGGCAGTCGGTTGTGGCGTCGAGTAATTCCACGCAATTGCAGCAGGCTTTACAAACTCTGCAGCACAGCCTTGCCACCGGTGATGTGACCGGCGCGAATTCTGCTTTCCAAATTTTGCAGAAACTGAATTCGGGTTTAAGCAATGCGAGCGGCACTAGCTCCCCGCAACTCACCAGCGATCTTACCGCGCTTGGCAACGCACTTGGCTCCGGCGATTTGGCAAGC
>JASLEQ010000717.1 GCA_030151135.1 Candidatus Sulfotelmatobacter sp.
AACCGGACTCCGCCACATAGCCTCTCACTTGCTGGACGTGTTTCCTTCCGCGATGCTGCAAAGGTTTTCTCACCCGTGCCGATGAGCGAATGACCCGGGATCTGAAAATCGCAGCGCATGTCCTCTAAGCTATGCAGGATCAATCACTTGTAATATGCTGGAGCGCGCTTCAAGGCATGGCCAGCCGCTTGCTTATTTCCAAAGTGCCGGATGCAAGTCAAGTCTGGGGGACTGTGGGGAGCGCTTCCAGAGCAGGCTAATCAAACGCAGATTGGCCTACGAAGTCCGGAAGTACATCTAAAAGAGCCTAGACGGCCGAAAGGGAAATGTCCCGGTTACTGGACAAAGATTCTATGAGAACGAACCTTGCCACCGTGCTTGACCCAAACCGCCGCAGCAACGATGCAGGAGAATTTGAAACCGCCCTTCGCCGCCGCATCGTCGGTCAAGACCAGGCGGTCGAGAAAGTCGTCGAAATTTACCAGATGTTTCTGGCGGGGTTAAACCCTCCGGGACGCCCGGTTGGCAACCTGTTGTTCCTCGGACCGACGGGATCCGGCAAGACCCGCGTGGTCGAAGCGATGGCCGAGGCTCTGTTCGGCGATGCCCGCGCCTGCATCAAGATCGATTGCGCCGAGTTTCAACATTCTCACGAGATCGCGAAGCTGATCGGATCGCCCCCGGGCTATCTCGGACACCGCGAGACTCACCCGCTCCTCACCCAGGAAGCCCTGAACCAATGGTTTACTGAGAAGCTGAAGCTCTCGATTTTGCTCTTCGACGAGATCGAGAAGGCTTCCGACTCTTTGTGGCAGCTGCTGCTCGGCATCCTGGATAAAGCGACTTTGACGCTGGGTGATAACCGCCGTGTCGATCTGTCGCAGTGCATCATCATCATGACCTCGAACCTGGGCGCCGGCGAGATGATGAATTTGGTCGATGGCGGCTTTGGATTTGCTCCAAAAGTTGTTGAGGTCGACGAATCGTTCGACGAGAAGATTCAGCGCACGGCAGTGGAGGCAGCGCGCCGCAAGTTTACCCCCGAGTTCATGAATCGCATCGACAAAACGGTGGTCTTCAAGACTCTGCGCGATGAGCATCTCAAGCAGATTCTCGATATCGAACTGGGCATGGTCCAACAGCGCGTGCTCATGTCAGCGGGAACGAATCAATTCGTGTTCAACTGCACGCAGCCCGTTAAAGAGTTCTTGCTGAAAGAAGGTACCGACCCGCGTTACGGTGCCCGCCACCTGAAGCGCGCCATCGAGCGCAACTTGGTCTTCCCGCTGGCCAACCTGGTTGCAACCGGGCAGGTGAAGCTGGGAGATTTTGTCCGCGTCGACATGGCCTCTGAGAACAAAATGATTTTCGTGAAGGAAGCCGAAAACGCCATGGCTCCTATGCTGCTCGAGCGCTACGGCGCAGCTGCCGGAAATCCGCCGAGTACGCGTGCAGCGCGCACCGCGGTGAACAATCGCCGGGACTTTGGAGCTCCGCAGCCAGGAGTGGCGGAAAGCAAGTAGCTGTCAGCCAACCATTTTTCAAACCCTCTCGCTTGACCGCATCTCGCGAGATGTCCTTACGGCGCCGGACCTCCCGGCGCCTTTTTTACGCACCCTATTTCCCCGGTATGCCCAGATCCTCTATATGAACCAGCATGTCCGCCGGGTCGGAATACACCCGGAATGCTCCCGCTTCTTCGAGTTCCTGCTTGCTGTACCCTCCGGAAAGAAAGCCGATGCTGAGAGCGCGGCGGCGGCCAGCGGCAATCATGTCCCAGATGGCGTCTCCCACCACGATGCAATCTTCCAATGGTGCCCCTAACTTCTCGGCCGCGGAAACAAACACGTCTGGGGCAGGCTTGGCCTGTGCCACGTCATCTCCAGTAACGACGACCGCATTCTTGGGCATTCGCAAATGGCGGAGCATTCGGGCCGTCTGTTTCTTGTTTCCGGTCGTCGCAATCGCCCACGCCACTTCATTCCGGGTGAGGTGGTCCAGCAGGTCTTGAGTCCCGGGTAGTACGCGGGCGTCGCGACTCATCCTCTGGAAAATGGCGTCATGCCGCGACTCCGCTTTGTCGATGTCAATACGACGACGACGCACTTCCGGCTCACGTAACACCTGCTTCGCCAGCGACTTCCCGCTCATCCCGATGCGGCGATGAATCTTCCAGCTGGGGATCTGCACTCCGTACGCCTCAAGCGCCGCAGACCACGCAAGAACGTGTTGGTAAACGGTGTCGATCAAAGTGCCATCAAGATCGAAGAGGATCGGTGGGGAAGAACTGTGGTCGGACATGATATTGGGTTGCCTACCGTCTCTGTTTTGCTGCCGCAAATCGATGCTCAGCTATCGCCGCATCTGCCGTCGTCCGATTTATCATTGGATACGCAACTCCGCCGAATTTCGTGAGAATCAGAACGATCATCGCGCAGATTCCCTACCGCACGCTCGCTATCTTCGCCCTCCCGCTGCTCGTCGCGTTTGGCCTCCGCTCCTTTTCGCAAACAGGCGCAACCCCGCCCGCCATCTCCGGCGTTCCGGGAAGCGAGGCCTGCTCGTCGTGCCATGCGGAAATCTACAACTCGTATGGCAATACGATCATGGCTCGTGCCAGCGGTCTTGCCTCCGATGGATTGATTACGGGCGAATTCAACGACAAGACGTCTGGCGTTCGCTATCGGGTCTATGAAGACCAAGGCCATGTCTGGATGAGCTACGAGCGCAGTCACGACCTGAGCGGCAAGCGCGAATTGTTGTACTTCATCGGTTCCGGTAAAAAAGGACGCACCTATCTTTTTTCCGACCAGGGCTATCTCTTCGAAGCTCCCATCAATTGGTATACGCGCGAAAAACGCTGGAACATGACACCGGCGTACACGGAAGCGCGCGAGATTCCGATGAATCTTCCCTCCTACCAGAGTTGCCTGAACTGCCATACAAGC
>JASLEQ010000730.1 GCA_030151135.1 Candidatus Sulfotelmatobacter sp.
GGATCGGCAATGCCGGGGCCCCACCAGTCCCGATCCGAATTGAATTGCTTCCACAACATCCATATCTTGCGTGAATGATCGGTAAGTAAGTTCTCGCGCGGAAATCCCATCGCCACTGCAAATCTTTCCGCCCCATCACCAACAAGCATCACGTGGCCGGTATGCTCCATCACAGCCTTGGACACCATCGAGACATTCTTGATGTTGCGCACGCCGCCTACAGCGCCGGCACGCCGCGTTGGCCCGTGCATACAGCATGCATCTAACTCGACAACGCCCTCTTCATTCGGTATGCCGCCTAGCCCCACTGAGTCGTCATTGGGATCATTCTCCGGTCCCATCACCACCCTTACCCCAGCCTCCAGCGTGTCCCCACCGCTCTTCAGGAAGGCATAGGCGGCTTCGACATAGGCGTATCCGTTGTGCGCGCAGATGATGATCGGTCGCTTTGCCGAATCATTGTTTGCCGCTCGCGATCGTGCGAACTCTGCGGCTACACTCCCAGTCGCGCCTGCACCCGCGGCTACTGCTCCAAGAACCGAGGTTTTGACGAAGTTACGTCGTGAAATGGACACGAAAAGACCTCCATTGCGCGCACAGAATGGCGGGCAAAGGCGGAAGAATATCACGCCGCGGCGGAATGATGCTTATCGAAAGCGGCTTCGCATGGGTGTAAATCCTGCCTCAGCGTCGTGCATAGCGTCGCAAGCGTCCCGGATACTCCTCCCCTGCGCTTTCCACAGACTCCGCGGTCGGCGAACTGATGGGTAGAACTTTGTCTGATCGAAAACGAAGTAACGCCGCGATGTTCCCGACCTTGTCGAACTCCGGATCATCCTTTACATAGAATGTCTCGATGTCTCTCCGCACCACCCAGGGAAGAATGGCCTCTCCAACATCGACAATCTCTTGAGTTGCACGCCCGCAAACTGGACAGTAGTTAACCAGGTGCGCATCAATGTGACCGCATCCTGTGCACTCCACCGCGTGGCCCTGCAAATTCTCTCCCAGCAGAAGAGTCTGGACTTCTCCCAACTCGAGAGAGCGCAACACGCGCCGTAGCCCCGTAACTCCGCGAGCATTGCTGCGTGCCTGGTCGAGTGCTTCCCTCATCAATTCGCGGCGGCGCTCATTCTGCCAATCATCGACAATCTTCTGTGCGGAAGCGCGAATCTCCTCCTTGTTCGCATGCCCTGGATCTGCATGGAATCTTCCAATAAGTGCCTGACTCACATACGGATGCAACTGCGGCTCAAACATGGATAAGTGCGAGTCCTGACATGCCAGAACCCACTTTTCGAAAATCCCCTTCTCCAGCAACTCTTTCAAATTCTCCGCTACATTCTTAAAATGCTGCCGCACCTCGTCTTCCACCCTGCGCTGTGCATGTCCACCGTCATATCCCCCAAACCCATCGCTCCTTCCTCGGCGCGGAAGGGGATGGAATAAGTCCTCTCGTTCTATTAATTCACCGAGTCGCAGATCGAAAATTCGCGCGCGGTGCCGGTCGAGCAGCACGACCCCGAGCAGTGGCGTAGCGCCGAGAATATGCGCCAGCGGCTTCAAATGAAAATGCCGGTCAATCGACAATTGGGTGCGCCCCAGGACTGGAGGCAGATCGTACTCCTGCCAGAGATCCTGCTCCGCGCACGCAAAGACCGCCTTGCCGTGCGTGCCATTGCTTCGCAGTTCGCCCAACAGCCGCACGATTCGCTCGACATCCTCCGCGGCGCAATCCTTTTTCCCCTTCGCTTCCAGATTCCGAGTCGCTTCCCGCACTAAGTCCTTAATCAGAATCATGTCTTCTTTGTGGGCCTTATTTCGCGGAGTAGAGGGCTGAAAGTAGAAAGTTACAGCGCAGGATTTGTCATCTTCGAATTGGGCTAGTTGACGGAGTTGTTCGCGAGTAATGCTCATGGATTATCTCCCCAAAGATAAGGTTTTGGTTTACGCCGCGCCGGTTGGAGCGAACTTACCCTGAAATCGGCCGGAGAGCCCCGGCGACTTGCGCAGGTGATCCCGCGCCGCGGACACGAACGAGAGCACGCGGTCCGCAGTTTGGCCGGTGATGGCCGCAATTTCTTCCACACTAAAACCTTCGATCGCATGCAGGATGAATGCTTCACGCGATCCTGCCGGCACATCGCGCAGTGACGATGCGATCAGTCGCAAGAGTTCATCGGACGCGAGAATCTGCTCCGGATTCGACGCGCGCGAGTCCGGAACGATATCACTGCCCATAATTGCCTCATCCGGCTGATGGAATTGCAGCTGAGGTTCGTCGCTGGCGCGAACGTCCCGCGGTCTCGCAGGATCCTCAAGGTGCACTACGTTGTCGTCGCCTTCGTCGCGCTTCGAAAGCCTGTCAAGCGCACGGAGCGCCTGCCGATATAACCACGGCTCGAGCGCAAGCTTTTCCGGCTTTTCCTGTCCCTCAGTCAAGGCTAACGCAATGGCTTCGTCAACAACTTCTTCCTTTGAAACCGAGTTCGGAGAAATCGTCTCCTGCGCTTCGCGGAAATAAATCTCGCGCTCGACGAATCGCTCCAGGCGCGACAAATTTGCGTTCACATACGACCGTACGTCGTCCTGGGAAATCGTCGGCGGAAACACCGCAGCGAGCGTTTCCTCAAAAGGAACTTCTTTGAACTTCGCGCCCTGCCGCGTGGCGTTGCCACGCCGATCCCGCTGCCATTTGTGTGAAGCCCGCAAAAGGTCTTTGTGCTTGTTCAACTGTTGCAGTAAATCTTCAAATCCTGCCTTGATTGCCGATTCCGGCGTAGCGGCACTCTTCTGCGCCGCCATCTGGCCGGAAGGCAGACGCAGGTTTAGAGAAACACTGATCCCTTCGCGAGGCGAAAGCTCCTCAATCACGCCTCGCAGGTGGACGAGCTCCGGCCGGAATACCTGCAGCCTCTTCTGGAGTTTTTCGATTTGGTGTTGAACGTCTTTCTCTACGGAAGGACTCTTTGCGAGTCTGTAACTGACGTGAACGTTCATGAGCGCCTCGGCCTTGCTTGTACGAAGTTCGCGCAACCAAGTGCTTTCTAAGGCAGATTGTACACCCGTAAGAAAAAAGGCAAACTCAGAATTCGCCCACTCTTCGATATTTTTACCACTAGGAAATTAGCGGTATTGCCAAGTCCATCTTGCATCGTTTGCAGTCACGAGATCGCCAGTTTATGATCACTCGCCATGATCAGATGGAAAATCGTTTTGCTTCTATGCTTCTTCACTTCGCCCGCATTTGCGCAGAGTTCATCCTCCAAGGAACTGCAGGCTGTCTACCCGGATGCCCACGCTTTTTATCTCGATCTGCACCAGCATCCCGAATTGTCGGGACATGAAACGGAGACTGCAACAAAGTTGGCGGCCAGGTTGCGCTCTCTCGGATACGAAGTTACCGAGCACGTCGGCCGCACCGGGATCGTTGCGCTGCTGAAGAACGGCACCGGTCCAACCATCATGCTGCGAACCGAACTCGATGCGCTCCCTGTCGAGGAGAAGACTGGCCTTCCATACGCCAGCAAAGTGCATGCCCATGATGACACCGGCCACGATGTCCCGGTCATGCACGCCTGCGGCCACGATCTCCATATGGCTTCCCTGTTCGGCACCGCAGAAATCATGGCACGCGACAGAAACAGCTGGCACGGAACGCTGATGTTGATCGGTCAGCCGGCTGAGGAAACAATTTCCGGAGCCAAGTGGATGATCGCCGATGGCCTCCTGTCACGATTTCCCAAGCCTGATGTGATT
>JASLEQ010000742.1 GCA_030151135.1 Candidatus Sulfotelmatobacter sp.
CGCTGTTGGTCGGTCCGGGCTCGATTCACGTGGCGCACACTGAGGGCGAGTACATCGAGAAAAAGCAGTTGCATGAGGCCATCGACTTGTACTGCAAAATCGCGAGGCAGGTGGTCTGAAGGTTTTCCACAGCTCAGCGATCGCATGTGTGACATCTGACCTTGCGCAACGCAACCGAATTGGCGGATCATCGTGGAGGCCAATGGGCTGGCGGAAACGTTCCGCGAAAATTTAGAGACGGTGTAACTCCTTACGGCTCAAGATTTTGCCCGTAAGTTGTTGCAGCCCATAGATTACTTCGCAATTTCCCGCTAAATTCTTGATTCCAGAGATCGGGGGGGGAGGGGGGTACCCCACCTAGACCCCATTCCCATTTTGGGAAAGAGCGGATCGCCTCCCCGAACTTACCTGACGCAAGAAAATCAGGTGACTTCCTTTCGATCGAAAGAAAGATGTGACTTGTTATTGTGCGACCAATCAGGCTGGAAGCGGTGTGATGAATTCCAGGCCGAAGCAGAATCCGTTCTTGGAGCGAACAATTGCAGGCATACGCGAAGGCAGTGGGTTCTCGAATTCAATCTCGAGCAGGTCCCCGGGATTTAAAAGTATCCCCGCGTAAAGAGTCATGCCTCCCTGGCTCAGTTCCGTCCCGCGCCCTTCAATCACCGTCGTGTTGAAACCTTTGGAGGTGACAACGCGAACCGGCAAATCGACGGGCATTCGTTCCCAGCGGCGCGTTTTGGACGTATCTACCGACATTTTTCGTCATGATCGTTGATCCGCATCGTAGTGGCAAATTACTAAGGTGAAGGGCGAACGCTCAGGCCTGCGCTGGATGGAATGGAAAGTGCCTCCAGCCCGCGGCCTTTATTTTCAGGCTCCTGTACAATTTGCCTGTGGGCGCGCGTGCAAGAGTATGGCTCGGAGTCCTGTTCCTTTTCTTCAGTACCTGCGCGATCGCGCAATCAGTTGACCAGCTTAAACCTACCGGATACGTCAACGACTTCGCCGGCGTTCTCAGTTCGCAAACCAAGGCCCAGATCGATGACCTTTGCACCCAGATCGATCAGAAGGCGCATGCTCAAATCGCGCTGGTCACGATCAACTCGCTCGACGGCAGCGACATCGAGAGCTATGCCGTAGACCTGTTCCACAAATGGGGTATCGGAGCGAAAGCATCCGACAAGGGCGTTCTGATCCTCTACGCGATCCAGGACCATCGAGCGCGGATTGAGGTCGGATACGGTCTTGAACCCATCCTCCCAGATGGGAAGGTCGGGAGTTTCCAGCGCGAAGCCATCCCGCTCATGCGCAGCGGCGATTACGACCAGGCTCTGTTCCTGGTTACGACGCGCGTGGCGGATGTGATCGCCTCTGATGCAGGGATTCAGATTACCCATGCGCAACCGCGGGCTCCTACCGAGCGGCCACCGCAGAACGTTCACATTTCCTTTGGCGGGATCGTCATTCTCATTATTGTTTTCCTGATTATCCTGGCTACTCCGCTGCGCAGCATCCTGTTCTGGATCCTCTTCTCGAATACTTTCGGCGGAGGCCGCGGCGGTGGTGGTGGTTGGAGCGGTGGCGGCTTCGGCGGTGGTGGTGGTTGGAGCGGTGGTGGTGGCGGCGGCTTCGGCGGATTTGGCGGCGGGAGTTCCGGCGGCGGCGGCGCCAGCAGTAGTTGGTAGTGAACCCAGTGTGAGGACGCAATGATTCCCACAAAGACCATCGATGAGTTCGTGAAGCGCCTGCGCGAAGCGGGGGGCGCCAACGTCGAGAGCATCATCCTCTTCGGCTCCGCCGTGGCGGGAGACTTCCACGAAGGGCGATCGAACCTGAATATACTTTGTGTTTTGCGGGACAGCTCGTTCAAAGCGCTGGAAGCGCTGACGCCCGCGGCGAAGTGGTGGGACAAACAGAAGCAGCCGCCTCCTCTGTGTATGACAAAGCAGGAACTTCTGCGCTCGACCGACGTATTTACGATCGAGTTGCTCGACATGCAGCAGCACCATCGCGTTCTATTCGGGGAAGACGTGCTCGGGGATTTTCAAATTCCCATGGGTTTGCATCGCGTTCAAGTCGAATACGAATTGCGCGAGAAAATGATTCTGCTGCGGCAACACATTCTGCTCACTTCAGAGAATGAGCAGCGGCTTTGGGACTTGTTACTGCGCTCCGCGGCGTCGTTCAGCACGCTGTTTCGTCATGCGCTGATCGCATTGGGAGATGGTGCGCACGTAGCGAGGCGAGAAGCGGTAGAGGTGCTGGCAAAGCGGCTCGGTTTCGAACCTTTGGCGATGTTCCAGGTACTGGATGTTCGCGAGGGCAAGACCGATCGCAAGAAGATCGATGTTCGAGATCTCGCAGGGCGTTATCTCGCTTCTATTGAACGAGTCACCGCAGCAGTGGATGTGGCATTGGAAACCGGTTCCTAACCTTCAATCAAGTTAGAGGAGGAAGTATGGGGAAGGCGTTGATCGCAGTGATTGTTGTGGTAGTCATTATCGGATTGATCGCAGCGTCGGCTTTCGGGTCTTACGTAAGCACGCGGAATACGCTGGTTCAAAAGAATGAGGCGGTAAAGTCGGCGTGGTCCCAGGTGGATATTGTTTTACAACGCCGAGCGGACCTGATCCCCAACCTGGTGGAGACGGTGAAGGGCTACGCTCAGCAGGAACAAACCGTTTTCGGCGATATCGCCAAAGCCCGTTCGGCGCTGCTTTCGGCCGGAACTCCGCAGCAGAAAATTGCGGCCAACGGACAACTCGATGGCGCCCTGGGACGGCTTCTCCTGGTGGTAGAAAACTATCCTCAATTGAAGTCGAACGAGAATTTCCTGCGGCTGCAGGATGAACTGGCTGGAACGGAAAATCGAATTGCAGTGGAGCGCAAGCGCTACAACGACACACTGCAGGACTACAACACCTATGTGCAACAGTTTCCCAACAATATCTTTGCGGGATGGGCGGGATTCAAACCCAATGACGCATACTTCCAGGCATCGGAAGGGTCGCGGGTAGCGCCAAAGGTAAACTTCTCTTCACCCACAACTTCTGCGCCAGCGACAACGCCGCAGCCTGCGCCGGCAAAATAAAACGGAGGTCGATTCTTTCGCCGGAAAAAAGCCGCCAGCAATCAGGCGGCTTTTTTCCGTCCGGCTTGAGCACCTTGCTGATGTTTGGGACGGTACCACTTGAAGTACCACAAGGCTGCGATTCCCCCAAGAACTCCCAGTCCGATCAGAACATAGAGGAATGGCTTGTAGTAGCGACTGAACCAACCCACAATGTCCGTGCCGTAAAGCTTTCCGAGATAGGCGATGAGGAAGAAACGGACGCCGCGGCCGAGCGCGAGCGCGGTCAGGAAATGCTTGCGGGGATACTGCATGACTCCAGCGGCCATCAAAACGGGGACCAGCGGAAACGGTGGTGGCAGGATGGAACCGATGACAATCGTCCAGAATCCACCCTTCTCGAACTTTTTGTAGACCTTTTCGGACCGCTTCTTGCCGATTTTTTTTTCGAGAGCTTCCTTTCCACCTTTTTTCGCCAAGCGAAAAGTGAGGTAACCACCAATTACAGCTCCGGCAACTGCGAAAAGTGCATAATAGGCCCACCATTCGCGGCGATGAGAGGTAAGCAGGATCACGAAAATGTCCATGCCACCGGGGATGGGGATGACAGAGTTGTCGATGAGACCGATCACGATGAGACCGGGACCGCCCATACGGAGGAGCCAACGCCAGATACCGCCTCCGGCTAGAATCAGGGAAATGGCGTGCAAGGGTTCTCCTCGGCAGGTTAGTAGCCGGGAGCCGTCATTGTGCTGCTGAAGAAATTCATTCCATGATCGCGCTGACGGCCGCACCCATTGTAATTCCCCTGATCGTCGGGATCAGCATTTTGCTGATGTTGATCCGGGCGCGCGGCATTGCAGAGGTCTACTGGATCAGCGCGGGCGTGATTTTGCTACTCGCGCTGCGGCTGATCAGTTTCCGGTTGGCAGGGCAAGCGATCGTCAAAGCTCTCGACGTCTGCTTCTTCTTGATCGGGATGATGTTGCTCTCGGAACTGGCGAGGGAGCACGGAGTGTTCGACTGGCTATCGAGCCTTGCGATCCGCAAGTCTGACGGTTCGTCTATGAAGCTGTTTGTGCTGGTATACGCGATCGGCACGGTTGTGACCATACTAATGTCGAATGACGCGACCGCGGTGGTGCTCACCCCTGCGATTCTCTCGGCGGTGCGGAAGGCCAGAGTGCAGCCACTTCCCTATCTGTTTGTTTGCGCATTCATTGCGAATGCAGCTTCATTCGTCCTACCTATTTCGAATCCGGCAAACCTTGTCGTATTCCAGGGAGCCATGCCTCCTTTAGGGCACTGGATCATGGCTTTTGGCGTTCCCAGTCTATTGTCAATTATCACAACGTTCGTGGTCTTGCGTTGGATCTTCCGCAAGCAATTGCGTGCCGAGAGCGAGGATGCAAGCGATGAGATACCCCTCGACGCCAACGGCAAGCTGGTGATTGCCGGGGTCGGGTTGATCGTGTTGGTGCTGCTTGCAGCTTCATGGAAGGGGAAAGATCTGGGGCTGCCGACCTGCCTGGCTGCGCTGGTCATCACAGGCACGATGTGTATCAAGGAGAAGTCGAATCCGCTGAGGCTCGCACGAGAGATCAGTTGGGAGACGCTGGCACTGGTTGCAGGGCTCTTCATCATGGTGGATGCCATGGAGAGCATCGGGCTGATGGAATACAGCAAACGCTGGCTTGGCTACGCGGCACATCTGGGAGTGTTCTCGGGAGAACTGGTGACTGGATTTGTGGTAGGGGTGGCAAACAATCTGGTAAACAATTTGCCGCTGGGACTGATTGCAGGAAGTACGGTGCACGCGGCGCGCGCTTCGGATTTCGTCGCGAATGCAGTATTAATCGGTGTGGACCTGGGGCCGAACCTCTCCATCACCGGCTCTCTGGCAACTATCCTGTGGCTGATCGCATTGCGCCGAGAAAAACTGGATGTCAGCTTCTGGGACTTCTTCCGGGTAGGCGTGATCGCAATGCCGGCGGCGCTACTGGCCGCGCTGGCAGGATCGATCGTGATGCGGCTCTGGTTTTAGAGCGTGCAGTTGCTTCTCCCTTTTTGCCAACATGCCGGCGGGCATCCACCTTCATTCACGCCTCGTTGCTTAGCTGAGCAGGTGCATGGCGAATTGCCGGGCATCCCATTTCGCAACATACTCATCGGACTGACCAGCGGCGGGCTGCAGTTGTTACTTACTCTTTACCTGCCGAGGTGGTGTCATGCGTTTTTATGAAGGCGATTATGCATACGAACTCGAACGTGTCCGCGATCAGGCGACACAGGTATTTACCGGGTGGCGATACAACGTGTATCGAATTCGACCGGACCAGAAACTGCTCCGATCTGGAGAAGCGGAAAGCCAGGAACAGGCCGAGAAGACGGCGCGAAAAGCCCTGGACTCGGTGATCCGTGCGGCGACACAGGCGGACGGTTCGCCCGATCACCGCGCAGCTTGAAATTACAGAGTTAGTCGCTTCCGGTACGGTCCGTGGAGATGCAGGGATCATTGCGCTCTGCACGTGCCGTCAATGCGCGGCGGGTTGGGACTCACATCGTTCACCGCGGCAGCCATTCTTCAGAGGCTCGCCGATTATTGCCGAAAACGTACGCCTTTCCACAGCGGGATCCTACCTTCAGCTTCGGTGATTGCCTAGCAATATCCGCCTTCTACGCATACGGTTCGAGCATTCGGATTTCCCGCCAGTTCGACAAGATCTGAACTCGTGTCGCCCATGCAAGGGGTAAGACTGGCCCTGTTTTAGTTCGGCGTTCTCTCCGCCTGCAAAAGTTCGAGACCATCCTGCGAAGAAGGTTTGGCATCGAAGGGTCTTCGGGAATGACGGTTAGATGTAATTTTTCGTAAATACTTTGTCAACTTTCGAGAGCATGGATCAGATAGCGCCCACGAAGTCCACCGCCCCAGATCGATCTTCTTCGCCTGCTCATCATGGTGCCAAGCGGCACAGGAAATATTGGCTATGGCTCGGTCTGTTCCTGATCGCCGCTTTTCTGTTCTGGATCTTTAGCCGGCACGGGCAGAACGCGCAACCAGCTACGAGCAGCACTGGTGGGAGACGCTCATTCGGCGGACCAGTAAGCACCACGACCGTGACCGCGAAGAAAGGGGATATCGCTGTTTATCTGGAAGCAATCGGAACGGTAACGGCGCTGTACACCGATTCGATTACGGCGCAAGTCACGGGCGTGATCACGGCGGTGCACTACAAGGAAGGGCAACTGGTTCGTAAGGGCGATCCATTGATCGACATCGATCCAAGCCAGTACCAGGCGCAGGTCACGCAGGCAGAAGGCGCTCTCGAGCGAGACCAGAACCTGCTTGCACAGGCCGAGATGGATCTGAAGCGGTACCAGGACGCGTGGAAGCGGAACGCCATTCAGCGGCAGACGCTGGAAGATCAAGAAAAGGTTGTTCTTCAGGATCAAGGAACGGTTAAGAACGATCAAGGAACGCTGCGCTACGACCAAGTACAACTCGCTTACTGCCATATCACGGCGCCGATCAATGGACGGGTGGGACTTCGACTCGTTGATCCGGGGAATCTGGTTACTGCCAACGCGACGACGTCCCTGCTGGTGATCACGCAGACACAACCAATCACAGTAGTGGCCACCATTTCGGAAGACAGCCTCGGAGACGTACTAGGACAGCCGAATCACGGACTGAACCTGCCACTGGATGCCTGGAGCCGGGCATATACGCAAAAGATCGCGTCGGGGAAAGTGACCTCGTACGACAACCAGATCGACACGACTACGGGGACGATCAAGTTGCGAGCCTTATTCGAGAACAAGCATGGCGAACTTTATCCGAACGAGTTTGTGAATACGCGGCTGCGAGTGAAGGTCCTCCACGACCAGATCTTGTTGCCAAGTTCCGCGATTCAGCATAACGGGACGGCCGCGTTCGTTTACGTGATACAGAATTCCCAAGCTCAGATAAGAAATATAAAGACCGGCGTTTCCGAGGCCGGGGAAACCGCGGTCGAGGGCGTGAACGAAGGCGAAGTTGTGGCCAACAGCAGCTTTGAAAAGCTGCAAAACGGATCGAAGGTCACGATTTCGCAACAAGCATTGCCGGGAAGTTCGAGCGAGGCCAACACGCCGTGAGTCCGTCGCGCCCATTTATTCTCCGCCCGGTCGCGACGATCCTGCTGATGACGGCGATTCTTCTGGTCGGCATTGTGGCATACACACAACTGCCGATCTCGGCGCTGCCCGAAGTTGATTACCCGACCATTCAGGTGCTGACGTTTTACCCGGGCGCAAGTCCCGATGTGATGGCGACAACCGTAACCGCTCCCCTGGAACGCCAGTTCGGGGAAATGCAGGGATTGAGTCAGATGACTTCGACCAGCGCGGGAACGGTATCCGTCATCGTTCTGCAATTCAGTTTGACGCTGAACATTGATGTAGCGGAAGAAGAAGTGCAGTCGGCGATCAATGCTGCACAGAGTTTCCTGCCGGCCGACTTGCCCAGCCCTCCCGTATACAGCAAGACGAATCCTGCGGACGCGCCAGTGCTGACATTGGGAATTACGTCGGACACAATGCCGCTGTCGCAGGTGGAAGATCTGATCGATACGCGATTGGCGCCGAAGATTTCGCAACTGAACGGTGTTGGACTGGTGAGCATCACGGGCGGGCAAAAGCCCGCGGTCCGGATCCAGGTGAATCCGACGAAGCTGTCGTCCTACGGGATCAATCTCGAGGATGTGCGAACGGCGCTCACCCAGACCAGCGTGAACTCGGCGAAGGGCAATTTTGATGGGCCGCGCCAGGATTACCAGATTGACGCCAACGATCAAATTACTGACGCTTCAGGTTACTCGAATGTCGTAGTGGCTTACCGCAACGGATCTCCCGTCCTGTTGAGAGATGTAGCAAACGTAGTGAACGGAGTCGAGAACGCACAGTTGGCCGCATGGATGAATACCACGCCGGCGGTTGTTCTGAATATCCAGCGACAGCCAGGCGCGAACACGATCGCGGTGGTCAAGAGCATCAAGACACTGTTGCCCGAACTGGAGGCGAATCTTCCGACTGCAATCCATGTCACGCAACTGACAGACCTGACGACGAGCATTCAGGCATCGGTGGACGACGTCGAGTTCGAATTGATGCTGACCATCGCGCTGGTGGTGATGGTGATCTTCCTTTTCCTACGTAGCCTGCGCGCCACCATCATCCCCAGCATCGCAGTCCCGCTTTCCCTGGTGGGCACGTTCGGGGCGATGTACATGCTGGGTTACAGCCTCGATAACCTTTCATTGATGGCATTGACGATCTCGACGGGATTCGTTGTCGATGACGCCATTGTCATGATCGAGAACATCGCGCGCTATCTCGAGGAAGGCGAGGAACCGCTGGAGGCGGCCCTGAAAGGCGCGGGGCAGATCGGCTTTACGATCCTTTCGCTCACCGTTTCTTTGATTGCGGTCCTGATTCCGTTGTTGTTCATGCGCGACGTGGTGGGCCGACTCTTCCGCGAGTTCGCTGTGACCCTGGCGGTAACGATCATCATTTCAGCTGTAGTTTCACTGACGCTCACGCCGATGATGGCGGCGCGTATCTTGCGGCACAATCCGGAATCGCAACAGAGCCGTTGGTACCAGGTTTCCGAGCGGGCGTTCAATCGCATGATCGAGTTCTACGGGCGCACGTTGAAGACGGTTCTGCGTTACCAGACAGCCACGCTCCTGGTGGCTGTGGCAACGCTGGTCGTCACGGTCCTGCTTTATATCTTCATCCCGAAAGGATTTTTTCCGGTGCAGGACACCGGAGTGATCCAGGGAATCTCGCAGGCCTCGCAGTCTATTTCGTTTGCGGCGATGGCGCAAAAGCAGCAGGAGTTGGCCTCTGTCATTTTGAAAGATCCGGCAGTCGATAGTTTGTCCTCATTCATCGGCTCCGATGGCACGAACACGACGCTTAACAGCGGAAGGATCGCGATCAATCTGAAGCCGCTTAATCAGCGCGACCTCAGCGCTTCGGATGTGATCCGGCGTCTGCAAAAAAGCCTGGCCGATGTGCAAGGCATTCACCTTTATATGCAGGCGGTACAGGACATATCTGTCGATGACCGTGTAACGCGCACCCAATACCAGTACACGCTGGAAGATCCAGACCTGAATGAATTGAACGAGTGGACTGAGAAGTTAGTGACGGAGCTGAAGAAGTTGCCGACGCTGGAAGATGTGGCAACGGACCAGCAGACCGGGGCGGAGGCGATCTCGGTGAACATCGATCGAGTGACTGCCTCGCGGCTGGGAATTGCGCCAGCGACCGTCGACAACACCTTGTATGACGCTTACGGACAACGCCAGATCAATACGCTTTACACACAGCTCAACCAATACCACGTGATTCTGGAGACGCAGCCGGAATGGCAGCAGGATCCGGGCAGGCTGAGCGCGCTTTATTTGCAGTCGAACGCATCCTCGGGCACAAGCGGAGCTGCAACTTCTAGTGTCTCGTCGAGCGGATCGGCGTCGGCCGGATCGAATGCCACTACAACTTCTGTCTTGTACACGCCCTCCGCGACAACCCTGCAGCGCTCTGCCACCGTGCTCTCACCGCAGAGTGCAACGACAGCAACCTCGCTTAACGGTGGAACATATTCGGGGACGACTCCGAACACATCCCTTTCCGCGACATCGGCGAATGCGGTCCCGCTGGGCACGTTCGTTCGCATTTCCAGCACGAAAGAGAATTTATCGATCAATCACCAGGGACAATTTCCGTCGGTGACAGTCTCTTTCAATCTGGCGCCGAATGCTGCGCTCGGGACGGCAATCCGACAAATCAACGACGTTGCGGAGAAGATTAATTTCCCGATCAGTGTGCAGGCGCAGTTCCAGGGAACGGCGG
>JASLEQ010000773.1 GCA_030151135.1 Candidatus Sulfotelmatobacter sp.
CGGCTTGTTGATCAGTTCCTGGTACAGCCCGGCTGCATCCTTCGTCCGGTTCATGTCCCGATAGAGGGATGCCAGCGCATCCTTCGCCAGTGAAGCTACGTCCCGATTGCCGGCACTCGCCACTTCTTTGAAATCATGTTCCGCGGTCGAATTATCTCCCAAATTTTTCGACGTAACGCCTAGAAAGTACTTCGCCATGTCCGCTGTCCGCGTGTGCGGATACTTGTCCACGATCGCCTGGAACTGCTTCCGCGCCATCTCAGATCGCGCTTTCTCCGAGGTGAACGTCGGAAAATCCGGCTGCTCCGGCTGGCCCTCCGGACGCAACGGGGTGTCCATCGTGCGCACCGCTACGGTCAGGTCCGCGCCCGCCTTCTGGTCCTGGATGTTCAGGTAATACCAGCTGCCCAGCACTCCCGCGACCACGATCACCGCGACAATGCCGAAAATAATGAGGGTTTGACGATGCTCTACCGTCCAATCGGCCGTCTTCTCTGCGGCCCCTATGGTCACACGGCTAAATGCATCCTGCTTTAATTGATGGCGGGTCTCTGCGCGCACGGACTTCCCTTCTTAGGTTAGCGATGGCTGGACAATCTAAAAGTTTATCAGGCGTAAAACAAACCCGTCAAAGCACATACAACCGCGGGGGCCTCGAATTTGGTTTCTCTGCCATCGTGCCTGCCATCGTGCCCTGAGTGGTGGGTCGGCTGCTGCCAGACTCCCTTCGGGAAGTGCGAATCTCCGAATCCTTCCCAGTTGCAAGGTCCGTCGAGGCACGAAACCCGAGCCCGCCTTTTTCGTGATAGGGAACGCACGTCCCGTCCAATCCGCCAATCTGCGCCATCGGCTTGAAACGTAAAGGCCACTGACATAGCCTCACCTCAATGAGGATCTTTCCACACGGTCAGGAAGTGCGCCATGAATTCGGAAGACAGGAAAGCAGAAGAATCGCAGGCCTCCATTCCGCAACCAGTTCGCTCTGAGCCACCAGTGCAGGAAGAATGGCGTGACATTGCAGAAAAGGCTTCTCACGAGCAGGATCCCAGGAAACTCCTGAAACTTGTGGATGCCCTCTGCGATACGCTCGACCAGCGTGCAGCGGCCCAGAAGCAGAAGCCGCCGATAAAGCCGTAACCAAACGCCGAAACCGAGCAGCCCTTTGATCTACGTTTTTTACCCGATATGTAGGCCTAGGGTTTCCAACGTACGATTAAGGCGTTCCGGTCTCACCGCAATTCAGTGGTAGCCGCGAGATCTCTTCTCGGAGGGAAACATGTCCGCCGACGGCAACCCTAAGTTCGCTCTTACTCCAGTCTCACCCCTGCTCGGCAAGAAACCTGTGGCCCCTGTGCCTCAGGAACGCACGTGCGCGGTCTGCGAGTTACCTCTTGCCTCGCAGCCGCCGGTCCTGCTCAAGTCCGGCCGCAGTGTTCATCTCGATTGTTACTTGCGGATGTGGAAGCGAAGCGCCAGCAGGGGTTCCAACTAATTTCAGGCAGTTTCGCGCCTTGGCGCAACTGGCCGCTGCGCAATGAAAGGCTTACCGGCTCATCGTCCCGTGGCTGTCCTTCGGATTCGCCATCCCCATCGAGCCCACGCTGGCATGAACCATGGACTTGCGGCTTGCAAGTTTTTCTAATCCTGCCGCGATCGCCTGCATCTCCAGGATGGAATCGGTGTCGCGCCGCCTCCTCAACTCTGCGGTCCTTTTCCGCATCGCCTCCTCCGCCATTTCTAGCTTAACCGCGTCCGGTTTCCGCGCTTCCGCCATGGCTGCCAAATAGAGCGGCTGCCACTGGGCCTGATCTTCGCGGTTCATGTTCGATCTCGGCGGGTGTCTTAGCATTATCTTCCTCACAAACCCCAAATAGACGAATCGATCTCATTCCTCATCTGCCCATAATGAGTGCCGTCCAACTCGCAGCTGAGGAGTCTACGGGGCTACTTTTGGATGCGGTTTGCGTCCGGCGGTATACCCGCAAGATATAACCCGATTGTCGAACTACTCAGGCAACCATCCGTCGAAGCTAAGAAACCGACAGCACCGCACTTCCTGGCCCCCGCATCAAAATTGGCAGCAACCAGGACTGGAGGGCCAGGCACGTACCCGATGATTTCGCAGAAAGATCCCCTTTCGGCTCTCAACAAGGCCAATGCGGCGGCCATCGATTTCATCCGGGTCGACCTCGATACAGCGCTTACTTTCACCCGCATAGCACTTGCTACCACCGACCCCCAGAAACAGCAGCGTACTACCCGCACTGCGCGCAAAGCCTACGACACGATTCTGCGCTCATTGACCCGAGTACGCCTTCGGCCCAACGACGCAACAGCCATCGAAACGAAACTGCAGCGCCTGCGGGAAGACTTGATTCGCCTCGGCGAGTCTGTCTAGTCCGTAAAGAACTCTGGTTTACGCCCGCTCCAACCTCGATCATCCTCTTACAAATCTTTTATGAACCTTTTATCCGAATTAAACGCCGGCGCCGTTTGAATGGTCTCATCCGTTTCAGACTGGAAAGTGAGACCAACATGATCTGGACGATGGGTATCACGGCTCTGTGCACCATCGGCATCTCGTTTTATCTCCGCTTCCTCGTCGCTCTTTGGAAGGAATGCCGGCCGGTCTCCTCCGGATACTGGATGTTGGTCCGGATTCACGATCAACCGCCCCCGCCTCAGAGCATTTCTTTGGTAGAATCGCGCTGCAAGCCAGTCTCGCGCGCCGCATAAGCACCGGGAATCCGCTCCACCTTAGATTCGAATTTTCTCTATTAAACCAATAGACTTTATTGTATAGTGCTCTCACGGAGACGAGACGATGATCGGCTTCCTTGAGAAAACGTGGCCTTTATGGTGGGTGATTGGAATCATGGCCTTGGTCCGCTGGTTCCACGTCATCAATGTTGCGGCGGAGGGACAGGCGGACGATGAACAGCAGCCGAAGCGCCCCAGCCCGGCAACCCGCAATCCTCGTCCTCACGCCGTCTAGGCGCTTAGGGCGCGAGGTGTGCTCGACGCGTTTTTCTAACTGATGCTCGAAACGCAGAAAGCGCGTACTCCGGCCGTTGAAATCAGGCCGCGTTCTGCTCGTTTTTCTTGGCTAGTTTTGATTGCCGGAGCTCTTCAAGGCGGTCACACAGTGCCCGAATGAGAAACGCAAGTTTCCTCGGATCCTTTTCGTCGGCGGCTCGTTCGGCAATCTGGTGCCAATCGGGATCGGGATACTGAGTCTGATACGAGGCGCCGCCGTCACCTATCCCCCACCCGCTCTCCGAGGGCGTTGCCGACGCTAGCTCTCGCTGGACGGAAGCTCCGTCTGTGGCCCGCTCACCGAGCGGCACTTCAGAACCATTTGCATCGCCTTGACTTGCACTCTCGCTACGCATCGCTGAATCTCGCGTCTCAGTTCTACCGCCACCGGGACGAACTCCTCGGAATCGTCCATCCCGACCAACTTGCGGCACAATCTGCTTGCTCGGTCCTGCATACGTTCTTTGTAGGAGCAAAGTATCAGAGCGCGGGGTCGCTGCTTATCAGGTGGGAGGTGTAACTTGGGCCGGGGGTTGCTGGAGGGAGAGTCTAGGGTTTGTTCTTGCCATTTCTCGGGCGTTTCCGGCGCTCGGCGGCAGCGGACTGCTCCTTCAGTCCCTGCGCTTCCTTGCGCAATTTTTCCACGCGCTCGTGAAGGGCGGATTTCAACTCGCGGCTCAGCTCTTCAAATTCCGCGGTGTCTTGGGTGGCTAAAAGTCTTTTGAGCAGCTGCTGAATAGGATCTTCCACGATCACCAAGGCGAATAAGTATTTAAACGGTTCAGGCAATGTAGCCCATCAAACAATGGAAGCGGAGTCGGGTAAATCGTGTATAACGTCGACTAAGTGATTGAAAAACGTGAAGTTTGCCGCGCCCGTGGGATTGGAGGTCATGACGCCGATAGCGACCGGAATGATGCGATACGCTGCAGCGGCGGCTGCCCTTGGCCTGGCGACCGTCCTGCTAGTGCTCTTGCGCGGGCACGTGAACCTCGCCACTGCCTGCCTGGTGCTGGTTTTAATCGTCACTGGAACAGCAACATTGCTAGGGAGCGGCCCCGCGCTGCTCAACGCCGCGCTCGCCACCTTCGTCTTGAATTACTTTTTCATTCCTCCGATTTATTCCTGGGGCATCCGCGGCCCGGAGAATTGGGTCGCATTTTCAGTCTTCGTGATCTGCGCTATCACCGTCGGACAGCTTTCCTCACGCGCGAAAAAGACGGCCTCGGAAGCTGAATCGCGCCGAGTGCAAATTGAAAAGCTGTACGAGGAGTTAAAGGTCGCTTTTGCTGAGGCCAGCCAGGCCGAGGCGCTGCGCCACAGCGAACGCCTGAAGAGCGCGCTGCTCGATGCCGTTACACACGATTTGCGCACTCCGCTCACGGCCATCAAGGCGTCGGCCACCACATTGCTTGGAAGCAACACGGTAGGCGACGATGCGCGCCGCGAATTGCTCGAGGTCATTGACGAAGAGGCGGACCGCCTCGACCGTTTTGTGGAAGAGATGATGGAACTCGCCCAAATCGAAGGCGGGCAGCTAGCCCTCCACCGTACGCCGGTAGCGGTGCTCGACGTGGTGAATGAGGCTCTTGACCGATGTGCGGTTGCTCTGGAGAAGCATCCCGTGGAGGTCGCGATCCCGCATGACTTGCCCGCACTACGCGTCGACGCAGCAACCATCTCGACTGTGCTGGTCGAGTTGCTGGATAACGCCACCAAATATTCTCGTCCGGGAACGCCGATTCGCGTGGTGGCGGAACAGCCCGATTCCGCCAATGTTGCCGTCGCGGTGGAAGATCGCGGACTGGGCGTTAAGCCCGAGATACGGGAAAAAGTTTTTCAGAAGTTCTTCCGCGATCCCAGCACGAAATCGCGGGGCTTTGGGATGGGATTGGCCATTGCGCGTGGTATCGTCGAGGCGCATGGCGGCAAGATCTGGATGGAGCCGAATCCCGCGGGCGGATCGATCTTCAAATTTGTTGTTCCCGCACAAATTCTCGCCGGATGAATAACGACAAGACAACCCGCGTCTTGGTGGTCGACGACGAACCGCAGATTCTTCGCGTGTTGCGGCGCAGCCTCGAGAGCAATGGATACGAAGTGCTGACTGCGCCCGAAGCGGCAACCGCGCTCGATGTTTTGCGCACGACACCCTTGCAGATGGTGATCACCGACTTGCGCATGCCCGACATGGATGGTGTGGAGTTGTGCCGCGAGATCCGCAAGACCTCCGGCATGCCCATCTTGATCATCTCCGTGAAAGGCGAGGAAGAGACTAAGGTCCGCTCGCTTGACGCCGGCGCGGACGACTATGTGACCAAGCCGTTTGGCATCGAGGAATTGATGGCGAG
>JASLEQ010000799.1 GCA_030151135.1 Candidatus Sulfotelmatobacter sp.
TCTCGCTTTCAGGGAGTCCAGCTTCGCCGCGAGGTCCGTGGGAACAGTGACGCGCACTTCCTCCATCTTCCGTCCAAGAATCTCTTGTTGCCTGCCCAACTCCTCCTGCTGTTTGCCGAGTTCTTCCTGCTTCTTTCCGAGTTCTTGTTGTGGCGCCCAAAAAGATTTTGCGCGGTCGACAGTCGCCTGGTCGCGAATGACGTATGACTTTTCGTCCCGTTGGAACCAGATGAAGTCGCCCGGAATCTGCTTCTTCAGTCGTTCGACATGGTGGATATCCTGCGTCGATCCGGACATGGTGTAGGAATCAGTTTTCCCTGTCGCGATGATGAACCGGTCCTCGTCGTCGTAGCCGTAGGAATAGCTGCTGCGTCCTACAATTTGGGCGACGGGGGCGACGGGTTCTACCGGTTCCACCGCGGCATCGGTCGCGGCTGTGCTCTGGTTAGTAGCACTTGAGGCAATGCCAGCATCGTTTGCTGGAGTCGAACTTGCTGGCGCCGATGGCACCACGGCTGGCGCCGCTTCTTGTGGCACTAACGCACTCGAGGATTGGGTTCGCGCATCCGCCGTGCGCACCGAGGCAGCGAGATAGACGATAGGAACTGCCAGTATCACGATTGCGGTAATCAATGATTTCTTGACGCTCATATTGCCGGCTCCTTTCCAAGCCAGAATCTTTTCGAGTCGTTGTTGCGCCTGCCCTCCGTTGGCCATGGAGACGCCTTGCCACCAGACCCTTCCAGGGCTCATCTGCACGGCCTCGAAAAATCCGAGCAGGGTCTTAGCGTAGTCATTGCGGTCGGCGCCGCTCGATAGCGCGGCTTCGTCGCTTGCCTGTTCCGCGAGCGCGGTGAGACGCCGGTCCAGCCACCAGGGAAGAGGACTGAACCAGAAGAACGCGCGGTGCACCAGGGAAACGTATTGCGCCAGCGAGTCGCGTCGAACCACGTGCGATACTTCGTGCGCAATGACCGCACGGAGGCGAGCCTCGTCCCACTGGCGCCAGTCGGGCGGAAGCAGAATCGTTGGGTTGAGCACTCCCACAGTGAGCGGAACGGATATCAGTTCCGTCTCGCCGAGCTGCGGCGCGGCATCAATCGAGCATGCGCTGAAAGAAACAAGCTGTCTCAGCCGCAGGTCGCTGATGGATTGCGACGCTCGAACCAGTTTGTGCGAAAGCCAGTAGCCGATGATCAGCCGGGAGATCAGCACCAGCACTCCAGCCAAATAGAGGATCGTCGCAAGCAGCGGCCATGAGATTTGCCGTGTTGGACGATCTGCCGATGGCGTCTCAAGAGTAGGGTTCGCAAGCGAAGTCGTCGATCGAATGCCGTCATGATCTGCGGCGCTGGCACGACGGGAATCGACTTTCTGGATCGTGACATCGTGCGCAGGACGCGCCGAATGCCCAGCGAAAACAGAATTCTGCAGGAAATCGGGCACCGTCACTGTGACGGCCGGCAACATCAGTCCCAGAAACGGCATTGCCACCGCGACGGCCAAAACGCACTTCCAGACTGACAAGCGCAAAGAAGTTGATTTCACCCGAAATGCGGTAACTGCCGCTTCGGCGATCAACGCGATGATGATTGCGCGCAACGCTGACCAGAAAAGCAGGCTATTCAGTGCGGACGTATCAATTCGGTGGATCATTTCCTTTCACCCTTCGTACCGTAAGTCTCAGCGCTCGTTCCGTCGGCGCTCTTCTCGCCCGCAAATTTCCGAGCCAAACGTTCTAATTGCTTGCGGTCTAGAACATCGTTGTCGACCATGCCGAGTACAAGCGCCTCGGCCGACCCGCCGCAGAAACGATCGATGATGTTCTTCACTGCGCGCACCGCGACGTTCTGCCGCTTATCCGAGGGCTTGTAGATGAATGTCCTGCCGTCGATTTCGTGGATCAGAAATCCTTTTTCTTCGAGCCGGCGGAGGACGGTGCGGATGGTCGAGTCTTTCATGGGCCGGGTGGAGGCGAGCGCCTCGCGGCACGCTTCGGCCGTGGTTGAACCGTGGCTCCAGATGAAGTCCATGACGCTCTGCTCGACCTCTCCCAGATTCTTTAGACGTGGCTGCCTGGTGTTAGTCATTGTAGCGTTACAATATGTAACACTGGAGCACAGGTTCGTCAAGCGTAAACTTCGGCACAAAATTTCTGAGGACGCAAGAGGGTCGGATCAGCCGTGGAACGGCCTGCGGCTTCGTCTCGCTTCTGGGAGGCCTAGCTTGCCGACAATAGCGGAGCTCTAAAAGAAACGATCCGGAAGTAGCACTCGGCGTGGACCGCTGCGCCGATTTCATTGATATTGCAATTCTCCAAAGTGACCGCCGTTCCGCAGATCGCGCACGGAACCGCTCGATGGGATGCAGCATGCGAACGCTTCTTGGCCAGATGTATTGGGATCTGATCGAAGTGCGTTCGTCGCTTCGGCAATTCGTTTTGCATAAAGTACCTCCCATCCAAGCTAGCAGCCTAAGGTCTTTACGGGTGAACTCCTTAGGGAGTTTGCCGTAGAGCGCGTTACGCCCCGGTTCGCCTTGCCGTTTTTACTTGCAACTCATATCAGGAGGCTTTCACGATAAGGTTACGGATAACTACGGATTGATACGGTAACCATACTGTTGCTTTACTTTAAGGGACAATTGCCGTCCCAGGAGGTTCGTGAATGAGCGTAAAGCGCTCGACTCCGCCCATGAACTTCAGGACAGTATCGATCCCGGAAGTTCCGCAAGGGCGCAATGGAAAACACAAATTGATCGTTACCCGCATCCTCTCCGACCTTGACCAGGTGACCAGCGGAATGGCGCTTAAGGTTCCGTTGTCCGAACTGGATGATTCAAAGGAAAAGGTCCGCTCAGCTCTGAACCGCGCCACGCGCAAGGCGGGTCGCACCGTCGCTACGGCCAGCGATGCGGATTTCCTGTACATTTGGAACGAGCCATCGGACGGGCATCGAAAATAGTGCGGGACTCGGCGGCCCTCAGTATCGCTGCTGGAAGAAGAAGATCAGAAGCTGTGCGGCGATACCGGCGCACGTGTCGAGAATAACGTCTTTGTACGTTCCCGTGCGGCTGGGAAGGTAGCTCTGGTGCCACTCGTCAAGCGTTGCCACGAATGCCGTTCCCAGCACGGCGATGGTGGTCCATCGCAGCATCCACCTCGTGCCGTCCTTCGACGGAAGCGACGCCCGCCAGGCCCGGTAGAACAAAATGCTGAGAAGTCCGTAGCCGAAAACATGGCCACACTTGCGAAGCAGATGGTGCCAGGGCTGGAATGTCACCCAGTCCACCCCAAACAGAAAGTGGGCGATGGGGAATAAAATTCGGCTGGTCCCTTCGGAAGACAGGTAGGTCGTTGATTCGATCGCAATGACGATGAGCCAGAGGATCAGCGCGATCCATGCTTTCAGGACATCGTTGCGTTTCTTGTGCGGACTTTCGATCACGATTCGGTCGACAGCAACGTTCGGGTTCTGCTTCTGTGTGTCAGTTTGCATGTTTTGGTAAAAAGACGGGGGTCGCAAAAACCAATCACCGTGAAAAGCGCCGGGACATGCAGCCCGATTTATTCGATGGCATAGTTCGGAGCTTCACGCGTGATCATCACGTCGTGAACGTGGCTCTCACGCAGGCCCGCGCCGCTGATGCGTACGAAGCGCGTTTTTTGCAAAAGTTCGGGAATCGTAGAGCAGCCGCAGTAGCCCATCCCGGACTTCAGGCCTCCGACCATCTGATAAATGATCATCGCGACCGAGCCGCGGTACGGAACGCGTCCCTCAATGCCTTCCGGCACAAGTTTTGCCAGCCGATTCGATTCCCCATCGGAGGCAGAGGCTGACGTCGATGAATCGCCGCCATCGGTGCTTTGGAAATACCGCTCGCTCGACCCCTGTGCCATCGCTCCTAACGACCCCATGCCGCGATACGATTTGAACGAACGGCCTTGATAGAGGATCAGTTCGCCAGGACTCTCATCCGTTCCCGCGAAGAGTGATCCGATCATCACCGCGCTCGCACCCGCAGCGAGCGCCTTTGTGACGTCCCCGGAATACTTGATGCCTCCGTCGGCAATGATCGGCACGCCGGAATCTTTCGTCGCACGATAGGCTTCGGCGATCGCGGTAATCTGCGGAACCCCGGCGCCAGTGACGACGCGCGTTGTGCAGATGGATCCCGGCCCGATTCCAACCTTGATTCCGTCGGCTCCGGCGCGTGCCAGTTCGCAGGCTCCATCGAAGGTCGCGACGTTGCCGGCCAGCAGTTCAACATCGGGCAATTTCGACTTCACCAGCTTCACGGCTTCCAGCACCTTTGACGAATGCCCGTGCGCGCTGTCAATCGCCAGCACATCGACTTTCGCTTCCACCAGTTCCTGCGCGCGTTCCAGGAAATCGCCGGTCGCGCCAATCGCTGCGCCCACTCGCAGGCGGCCATGAGAATCCTTCGCGGCATTCGGATATTTCAACTTCTTCTGGATATCCTTAACCGTAATCAGGCCCTTCAGGTTGTACTTATCGTCCACAACGAGGAGCTTCTCCACCCGATGCTGGTGGAGAATCTTTTCCGCCTCTTCCAGCGTTGTTCCAACAGGAACAGTGATGAGATTCTTCTTGGTCATCACTTTGTCGATCGGGATGTCGAAGCGTGTTTCGAAGCGCAGATCGCGGTTGGTAAGGATGCCGACAAGCTTGCCGTGCTCGGTAATCGGTACCCCGGAAATTTTGTATTTGCGCATCACCTCCAGCGCATCCGACACCTTGTCGGTTGCATGCATGGTCACCGGATCAACGATCATGCCGCTTTCCGAGCGCTTTACCTTGTCGACCTCATTGGCCTGTTCTTCGATCGAGAGATTGCGATGGATAATGCCAAGTCCACCCTGCTGGGCGAGCGCGATCGCCATGTGCGATTCAGTGACAGTATCCATGGCGGAGCTGACGATCGGAATATTGATGCTGATCTTGCGGGTGAGCTGCGTCTGGGTATTCGCGTTTGCCGGGATTACATCGGATCGGGCAGGCAGCAGAAGAACGTCATCGAAAGTAAGGGCCTCAGGAACGGGAAAATGAATCATAAATGTCTCGGAATTCCCCAGCGCTGTGGGTAAACTTTCATTCTAGAAGGCGTGGCGGATTAGGGCAAATGATGGCGCAGCGACCCAGCAGTTTCACGGAAGAAGAAAAAAGGCCGTCTCCTCGACGGCCCGTCCGTTCTGCGTCCAATTTAGGGGATGACGTGAAACGATACGTTGCTTGAAAGCGTGCCGCTGGGAGTTGTGATG
>JASLEQ010000817.1 GCA_030151135.1 Candidatus Sulfotelmatobacter sp.
TTCGGTACGAACCGGTTCACCACTTCCTTCTCAATCAACTCGCGGCTGATGTCCACTCCCGCCGCGCTGGCCGCCGCGATCCACAACTCCGCACTCTCATCGTCTGTGTTGAATTCAAATCCATAGAGCAGACTCAATTTCTGAATCGTCCGCATCGTGATCGCCGACAAAACTCCCAGGTCTGGCACAATCGTGATCAGGCCGCCTAGTCCAAAACCTGCGCCCTCGATCGCAGCCATCCTCATCCCGCTGCGAATTACCGAATCTGACACCACATCCAGTTCCCGGATATCGAGCGAAAAAACTCCGTGATATCCGCTGATCGGAACCCGGTACGCCACCTTCAACTGCAACAGAAACTTTTGCGGATCGACGCGCACCGTCTCGTACGCCCGCGTCAATCCCTTCACCATCGCAGCTTCCACTCGCCGCCGCAGCCAGGTTTTTCGCTCTTCCGCCATCCCACTGACGTTACCGCACTCCGCCCCGAAAGGCCATACAGTCGCATCTCGCGTTCCTGCGGATAAGCTCGAACGCCAGAATCGGCTCGCAACTCGCCCCACTCGCGACTCAGGACTCACAGAACGTGCTAGCATTCTCCTTACTCCATGCCCACGGGAAAACTTCAAGTCATCCCTCTCGGCGGCCTCGGCGAGTTCGGTATGAACTGCATGGCCGTCCGTTGGGGAGATGACATCATCGTCATCGACGCCGGACTCATGTTTCCGGAAGCCGAACTTCTCGGCGTCGACATCGTCGTCCCCGACATCTCTTACCTGCTCGAGAATCGCCAGCGCGTCCGCGGAATCATCCTCACGCACGGCCACGAAGACCACATCGGCGCCCTGCCCTGGATCCTCTCCGAACTCAACGTGCCCGTCTTCGGCACCGAGTTCACGCTCGCGTATCTCGAGGACAAACTCGACGAGCACGGCCTGCTTGATGATGCCGATCTTCGCGAGATGCGGACTGACGAGCGCATCAAGCTTGGGGCCTTCACTATTCACCCGATCCGCGTCACGCACAGCCTCGTCGACTGCGTCGCTCTCGCTATTCATTGTCCGCTCGGCGTGATCATTCACACCGGCGACTTCAAAGTCGACCCCACTCCCACCGACAACAAGCTTTTCGATCTCCACACTTTCGCTGAATACGGCAAACAAGGTGTCCTCGCGCTCTTTCAGGACTCCACCAACGTCGAGCGCAAGGGATACACACCCAGCGAGCGCGCCGTCCGCCGCAAGTTCGACGAGGTCTTCGCCCACACCAAGCGCCGTCTCTTCATCTCCTGCTTCTCAAGCTCGATTCACCGCATCAATCTAGCCGTCGAACTCGCGCACGAGCACGGACGCAAAGTCGCCTTCATCGGGCGCTCCATGAACAACTCCGCCGAGATCGCCGAAGACCTCGGCTACATCGAAGTACCAGAAGGCCTCGTCATCAATCCCGGCGAGATGAAGAATTTCCCGCCGGAAAAGGTCTGCGTGCTCATCAGCGGTACCCAAGGCGAGCCCATGTCGGCGCTCTCCCGCGCGGCCGTCGACAATCACAAACACGCCAAGATCGAAAAGGGGGACACGGTCGTCCTCTCCAGCCGCATCATCCCCGGCAACGAGAAAACCATCTACCGGATGATCGACCACCTCTTCCGCCGTGAAGCCCACGTCATCTACGAAGACGGCACCAGCCCGCCGATCCACGTCTCCGGCCACGCCAGCCAGGAAGAACTCAAGCTGATCATCAATCTGGTCAAGCCGCGCTATTTCATCCCGGTCCACGGCGAATACCGTCAACTCAAACTGCATGCCGAAATGGCCGCTGCCATGCGCGGATCAGTCGGCAAAGTCATGCTCATCGAAAGCGGAGACGTCCTCGAGTTCGATGAACTCGGCGCCCGCAAAACCGGCAAAGTCAACGTCGGCCGCGTCTGCATCGATTCCGGCAACCGCACAGATGTAGTGGAGGATTTAATTATTAAAGACCGTCGCCATCTCAGCGAAGACGGCATCGTCCTTCCGATCATCGCGATCAACAAATTATCTGGAAAAGTCGAGACCACGCCCGAAATCGTTACCCGCGGATTCAACGTCGGCGGCTTCAACATGGGCGACGACGGATTCATGGACGGTGCCCGTCGCATCGTCGAAGACACGCTGGCGTTTTCAAGCGAAGAAGAAAAAGGCGACTACGGCGTCATCAAAGAAAAAATTCGCGCCGACCTCAAGCGCTACATCACCAAGCAGTCTCAACGCCGCCCCCTGATCATGCCGGTAATCCTCGAAATCTGAACAGATTCAGCAAGCCTACAAACGAAAATGGGATGCCCCACTTCTCGCCGCCGTTGCGAGAAGTGGTAGTTTCGAATCTGACGCTGCTGGACTTTGTTCTGAAGAAGTCTACGTAGGCACAGCCGCCACTCGCGGTCTGGTAAAGCCAGCGATGATGTGGCGAAGGCTACGCCGTCAGCGGATTTACCCACCGCAGCCCAGGAAACCGCGCGAAATCCCGATCCGCGGTATGCAGCACTCCTCCATACTCAATCGTGAGCGCCGCAACTTCCGCATCACTTACCAGCGGCCCCGAAGCTTGGCCGTCCACAATCATCCGCCGCAGCAATGACCAATACCCGTCCCCTGGCACAATAATTCGCACGTTCGGCTCTTTCAGCCACTCATCAACTGCACCCACAGCCAGATCAAGAGTCACTCCTCTACCTGGTAGACGTCGATTAGTTACAACACGCAGAAACGCGGTTACGCTCTGCCAAGGTAATCCAACCTGCTCCGATCCGGAGAAGACTTTCTCCATCCATGAGCTGCTCTTGGAGTAATGAGGTGATCGAGTGTCGTAGGAGTAGATCAACAGGTTCGCGTCAATGACGATCACCTGTATTCCGGACCTTCCAGGTACTCAAGTAGTTCTTGCACCTTTTCGAAGTGAGGTACCCCCAAATCGAAGGCTTTCACTTTGAACGGCTTTCTCGCAGGCTGCTTCGCGCCATTCAGCCCTTCGCGTATGGCGCGGTTCACGACTTGTTTGAACGGTTCTCCGGACTTCCGCATCTCTCGTTTCAGCAATGCGGCCACGTCATCATCAAGTGTAAGAGTGCTTCGCACATCATGATGCTAACAAATTAGGCATCATGATGTCAATCACCGCGGCCGCGTCTCTAACCCCACCTGCTTCCATAACCAATTCCACTGCCAAATCCGTCCCCACACCGGCGGAGGAATCCGATACCCCAACTGATGCGCCAGCATCAGCACCTGCCCGCGATGGTGCGCCTCATGCGAAAACATATATGCGAACATCGTTCCTCCAGCCGGCCACACCGGAGCCCAACTCCCCCGATTGAATTTCTTCACGCGCCGCTCAGCCCCGCCAGTCAAAGCGTCCGTTAACATCCGCAAACACTGCTCCGCACTCTTCTTATGTGCAGCCGCCGCCTGCTTCATCGTGCACCGGTCCGGATCGAGCGCTGACGGACACTTCAAATGCGGCGCAGAA
>JASLEQ010000804.1 GCA_030151135.1 Candidatus Sulfotelmatobacter sp.
CGTCTCGTTATTACGGAAGAAGGCGATCAGGATTCCTAACCCCACGGCTGCCTCGGCCGCCGCGTCAGTAATCACAAAGATGGCAAAGATTTGTCCATGCAAAGCTCCGGGACCATGGATGCTCTGCCAGTACCGAGAGAACGCAACCAGATTCAAATTGACGGCATTCAGGATCAACTCAATCGACATCAGCACGATCACGACATTGCGCCGCGTCAGCACGCCAATGATGCCAAGCAGAAACAGCGCTGCCCCCAGCACCAGGTAGTGCAGTGTCGAGATGTGAAGCACTGCATCCATATCAGCTTCTAGCTTCTGGCTCCTAGCTTCTAGCTAAACCTCCTAGTTATCGGTGTTCGGCTAGGAGCCAGCAGCTAGAAGCTTTCGTTCAAATTCTCTTCTTCGCCATCACCACGGCTCCAATGATGGCGACCAGCAGCAGCAGGGAAGCGATCTCAAACGAAAACATGTACATGCCGGTCTTTTGATCAAACAAGAATGACGCAACGGCCTGCGTATTCTGCGACTCAACATACGACGTTCGACCCTCCGCAAACATCATCCGCCCCTTCGACGTCGTCGTATAGACCGCAATCAACAATCCGCCCAGTGCCGCCGCGGCGGCAACGCCCACCAGCCATTGCTTATTGAACTGCCGCTCTTTCGCCGCCCGCTCGATCGAGATCAGCATGATCACGAACAAGAACAACACCATGATCCCGCCCGCATAAAGAATGATCTGCACGCCAGCGACGAAAGGAGCATAGAGCATCAGGTACAGAGCGGCCTGCGCGAGAAGTGTCGTAATCAACGCCAGCGCCGAGTGAACCGCATTCTTCCGCGTGATCACCAGGATGCCGCCGATGACCATAACGGCCGCCAGTCCATAGAAGAAGAATGGCGTTGCAACTGGAGGATTCGCGGCAATCGTGGGATTCATCTCAGAAAATCCTCCGCAGCAAATCCACTAGTCCGGCCCACATGGGAATCACTACATCGGCCCAAACGGCAGAACGCATTGCCCAAATTGCCGTCACAATCAATAACGCCAGACCTGTAGGCAGCAGGATCTTCCATCCTACCTTCATGAGCTGATCGAACCGATATCGCGGGAACGTGCCACGATACCAGATATACAGGTACATGAAGCCCGCAACCTTCGCCGAGAACCAGAAAATATCGTTCACCCGCACTCTCACTGCAGGAATGAACAACATCAGCCCGATCAACGCAAGCACGACCCCGAAGCCACCGAGTCCAATTGTCTGAATCCTAAACAGCGGATGCTTCGGCATCCGCACCGTGCTGTAAAAGCACATCCCGGCAAGGAACAGGAACGTGATTCCCGGAATCAAGGAAAACGCCAGATCCCACGTCGGCCCGCTCAGCGCGTTGGGGAAAGGTCGCAGCCATCCGCCAAGCCACAGTGTGACGGCAATCGACGAAACCGCAATCATCGCCGAATATTCCGCCAGGAAAAATAAAGACCACCGGAAGCCGCTGTATTCAGTATGAAATCCCGCCGTCAGTTCCGATTCCGCCTCCGGCAAATCAAACGGCGCTCGATTCGTCTCGGCGACCATCGCAATCGCGAAAATACCGAACGCGATAATCCCCAGCGGAAAGAACTTGAAAAGGAACCATTCATGTTGGGCGAGCTGCGCCTGCACAATCCCGATCATGCTCAGCGTGCCGGTGCTCGACTCATTCAGGCTGGTCATCATGATGGCCGAGACCACCGCCAGCCCCATCGCCACTTCGTACGACACCATCTGCGCGCTCGAGCGCAGTGCGCCAATTAACGGGTAGTGTGAATTGGAGGCCCACCCCGCGGTCACGATACCCAGCACCGCAAGGGACGACACACCAAGCATGAACAGGATTCCGATGTTCATGTCAGTGATGGCGTGCGTAGGGCCAAAAGGCACAACAACAAAAACCGTAAACGCCGCCAGCACCACGATAAACGGCGCCACCCAGAAGACGACTTTGTCTGCTTCCGCCGGAATAATGTCTTCTTTTAGTAGCAGCTTGATCGCATCGGCGATCGGTTGCAGCAGTCCATGCGGACCGACGCGCATCGGTCCCAGCCGAACCTGCATATGCGCCAGAATCTTCCGCTCCAGCCAGTTCATGCAGATAACAGCAATCGAAAGGCCGACGAACACCAGCAGCACGTACACGACGGCCCAGAAAAGATTCCCCGCAGAGCCTGGAGTCTGATTGCTATCAAGATAGGACTGGACGTATTGGATGAACTTCTGGATCACCGGTCCACCTCGCCCAGTACGATGTCCAGCGTTCCAATCACCGCGATCACATCCGCCACCAGCTGATTGCGGCACATCAAATCCAGCGCCTGCAGATTCACAAAAGACGGAGGTCGCACCCGCACACGATAGGGTTGCGTCGATCCGTCGCTCACGATGAAGTATCCCA
Organism: Candidatus Sulfotelmatobacter sp.; assembly: GCA_030151135.1. The sequence goes on from JASLEQ010000804.1 coordinate 2,440, forward strand.
GCTCGCCCTTCGGCGCCTCGATCGAGTGATATATCTCGCCCACTGGCGGCTTCATCACCTTCGGCACCTTCGCCATGATCGGTCCTTCCGGAATTCCCTCAACCGCCTGCTCGATGATCCGCAGTGATTGCCGCATCTCGATCATCCGCACGATGTACCGGTCGTAGGTATCGCCGTTTTCGCCGGTCGGGATTTCGAAATCAAAATTCTTGTAGTTGGCGTATGGCAACGCCTTGCGAATATCCCACTTCACCCCGCTTGCCCGAAGCACGGGTCCTGTGACCCCAAGCGCGATGCAATCTTTCCCGGAAATGACACCTACGCCCTTCGTCCGCTCCAGCCAAATGCGATTCGTTGTCAGCAGTTCTTCGTACTCATCAACCTTCGGCTTCACGAAGCGCACGAAATTCCTCACATCGTTCTCGAAACCGTCGTACGCTTCGTACTGCAATCCGCCGATCCGAAACGCATGCGTCGTCAGCCGCGCGCCACAATATTTTTCGAAGATCTTCAGGATCTCTTCCCGGTCGCGGAACGTATAGAACAGCGGTGTGATCGCCCCAATGTCGAGCGCATGAGTCCCCAACCAAAGTTGATGGCTTGCGATCCGGTTCAATTCAGTCAGAATCACCCGGATGTACTGCGCCCGCGCCGGCGCCTCCACACTCAGTAGCTTCTCCACCGCCTCGCAATATCCCAGTCCGTTTGAGACCGCCGCGACATAATCCATGCGGTCGACATACGGATTGAACATCGTGTACGTGCGGTTCTCGGCAATCTTCTCCACACCGCGATGCAGATATCCAATGACGCACTCGAGCCCCAAAACCTTCTCGCCATCCAGCCGTAAGATCACGCGCAACACACCATGCGTGGCCGGATGTTGCGGTCCCATATTGATGACCAGCTCGTTCGAGTCGAGAAACGTCTTATCCGGCATATCCAGATCGAGCGGCGACAGTGTTTTCGGATCGGTCATGCGATAGGCTTTTGATCTTCCTCTGTGACCCTCTGTGGTGAGTTCTTACTGGCCGCTCTCGATCCCTAAATTGATCTGCACCCATTCCTGATCCTGCTGCAGAATCCCGTAATCCTTGCGCAGCGGAAATCCCTTCCACCCCTCCGGCAGCAAAATTCGCTTCAAGTCCGGATGTCCATCAAATTTGATTCCGAACATGTCATAGACTTCCCGCTCCAACCAGTTGCAGGTCGCCCAAAGCGGTACCGAACTCGGCAACGACGCGCCGTCAGCAATCTGTGTCTTCACCCTGATGCGCTCATTCTTCGCAAAGGAATACAGCACCCAC
>JASLEQ010000808.1 GCA_030151135.1 Candidatus Sulfotelmatobacter sp.
CGTGCCGTTGATCGCGAATGACATTCTATACATTCCAAACGCGACGGGGGCAAGAGCGAGTGTCAAAGTTCTGGAAACCTCTCTGGGATTGGCGGCCGGGCTCGGCGCTGCAGTCATTTATACAACCCGGTAAGTAACAACGAGGGACCATGCCAGAGCATTTGAGATTACCGGATGTAGGCCCGATCCCCGGCTCATCCACTAATGTGCCGACGGTCACGTACTATGCGCCTATTCAGCAGCCGCAGGAGTTGGAACCAGTTAACCCCGCGGTCCCTCTCTCGCACTATCTTTGGATTTTGCGCAGACATCGCTGGAAGATGGTGGTCTTCGTGGCCACCTGCCTTCTGCTGACTGCCGTTGTCTCTTCTCGACTGAAGCCAATTTATGAATCGACAGCAACGATCGATATCGACCGACAAGTTCCATCGCAGGTTATCGGCCAGGATTCAAGCCGTGAGGTATCGCCCAATGACGCGGACCAGTTTCTTGCCACTCAAGTCAAGATGATTCAATCCGATGCTGTCTTGCGTCCGGTAGCAGAACAATTCCATCTCCTGAATAGCGAAGGTCAATTAAAGCGTATGAATCCCGAGCAAGCTCAGGAAGTGGCGCAAGCACCGGTATCGCTGGCTCGCCTTAAAGTTAGCCGCCCTCCCAATACTTACCTCTTGTTGATCAGCTATCGTTCTCCGGATCGCGAGCAAGCCGCCGAAGTTGCGAATGCAATCGCAAATTCTTATCTGGCTCACACGTATGATATCCGCATTCGATCGTCTGCAGGCCTGTCATCTTTCATGGAACGGCAAATCGATGAGCTGAAGGCGAAGATGGAACGTTCCAGTCTTGCTCTCGCAAAGTTCGAGAAGGATTTAGACGTAATCAACCCAGAGGAGAAGACAAACATTCTTTCTGCACGCCTTATCCAGCTGAACACTGAGTACACGAATGCACAGGCAGAACGAGTAAAGAAAGAAGCAGCTTGGAACGGGATTAAATCGGGCTCGCTAGAAGCAGTGCAGGTTTCCACACAAGCTGAGTCCCTCGCGAAGCTCAACGACAACCTCAATCAGGCGCGCCAGCGTTTCGCCTTGGTTAAGTCAACCTTCGGAACCACCCACCCGGAATATCGCAAGGCCGCAGCAGAGGTGGCGGAATTGCAAAAACAGTTCGATGATGCACGCACCAACATCTCTGAAAGAGTCGCAGTGGAGTATCGCGAGGCCTTGAATCGCGAGCAAATGTTGCAGAAGGCCGTTACCGAAACCAAGGCAGAGTGGGATGGACTGAACTCCCGGTCGTTCGAGTATCAACAATTAAAGCGCGAAGCCGATGCGGACAAAAACCTGTATGACGAGTTAATACGAAAAATCCGCGAGTCAGACATCAATGTCGGCTTTCAAAACAACAATATTCGGATCGCCGACATGGCGCGTCCAGCAATGCACCCGGTGTTTCCTAATCTAAAGCTGAATCTGGTGCTTGCATTTCTATTTTCGATACTTCTGGCGATAGGCGCCTCGCTGTTGCAGGACACCCTCGATACCACCCTCCGGGATCCCCATGACGCCAGCCGCTTCCTAGGCGCAGATGTAATCGCGGCAATGCCCAAGGATCGGATTTCAGCTCAGCTTCCAAGAAATCTGGCAACGTTGGAACTGGCGAAGGTTAGTCGAGCCACCAACGGCTCCAATGGAAACCGAAACGGAATGAAATACTATAGCGCGGGCTCGGAATTTGATGAAGCCGTACGGACACTTCGCAACACCATTCTTTTATCCGACTTCGAGGGCCGGCTGCGCTCGATCGTGATCACGAGTTCTGTCGCCTCCGAAGGGAAATCGACCATATCGGCTCATCTTGCAATTGCGAATGCCGATCGAGGCAAGAAGACACTCCTCGTGGATGGAGACCTTCGGCGTCCAAGCCTGCATACCAAATTTGGTTTGTCCCTTCGACAGGGGCTTTCCAATGTTCTGGCCGGAGAACAGATTTGGCAGGAACTCGTGCATCCGGTTGAGGGCAGACCCAACCTGGACCTCCTGCCAGCAGGACCAAGTTCTCATCGCGCCGCTGACCTGATTGGACCTAGACTCGCCACGCTCCTTGATGAGTTCTCGAAGGAATACGATCTCGTGATTCTAGACTCGCCTCCGTTGCTGGGCTTTGCGGAATGTCTACAGATGGCCACAGCCGCCGACGGAGTTCTGATCGTCAGCCTCGCCGGAGAAACCAAGCGCAAAGCTGTAGCGGCGTCGATTTCGGCATTGAAAAGGCTGAGAGCGAACATCATAGGCGCGGTCCTAAATCAGATGAGCCAAAGCACCTCTGCCGACGGATATTCGTACTACGGGTACTACCAAGGCGAATACTCGCAGAAAGCCGAAAAAACGGTCTAAGTAGATCGAAGGATCGAATTTGGCTAATGAAACAAGTCCTCATCAAAAACGGAACTGTCATCGTAGATGAAGTCGCTGCTCCCCAAGTGGGCGTGAATGGTCTTCTTGTGAAGACGCATTTTTCATGCATCAGTACGGGCACAGAACTATCGGCCGTAGTGAACTCGGGGATGCCGCTCTATCGACGTGCACTGAAGCAGCCTGAGCAGGCGAGACGTGTATTCGGCATGATGAAAGACCAGGGAATCCGGCGAACGCTGGACCGGGTTCGCGGCAAGCTTTCAGCTGGGAGCCCGAGCGGATACTCCGCATCGGGGCAGATTATCGCAGTGGGAGAACTAGTTGAGGGGTTCTCGGTTGGAGACCTCGTTGCATGCGCGGGGGCAGGAATCGCTAACCACGCCGAGATCATCAGC